>CAZNRY010000029.1:20862-28236 GCA_964575675.1 uncultured bacterium | reverse complement strand
GGTTGAAGATGTTGTTCGCCCAGTTCTGGATCGTCGTGTAGCGGATGTAGGCGTCCTCCATCGCGATCAGCTCGACGACGGCCGAGTGGAGCGAGTGGCTCGTGTAGACCGGCGCCGTGCACCCTTCGATGTAGTGGATCCGCGACCCGCGGTCGGCGATGATCAGCGTCCTCTCGAATTGGCCCATCCTCTCGGCGTTGATCCGGAAGTAGGCCTGGAGCGGGATCTCGACCTTCGTGTCGGGGGGCACATAGATGAACGATCCACCCGACCAGGTCGCGCTGTTCAGCGCGGCGAACTTGTTGTCGGTCGGCGGAATCACCGAGCCGAAATACTTCTTCACGATCTCCGGGTGCTCGCGCAGCCCCGAGTCCATGTCCATGAAGATCACGCCCTGCTTGGTCAGGCTTTCCTGGACCGAGTGGTAGACGACCTCCGACTCGTACTGCGCCGAGACTCCCGCCAGAAACTTCCGCTCCGCCTCGGGGATGCCCAGACGATCGAAGGTCCGCTTGATGTCATCGGGCACGTCGTCCCAGGTCTTCCCCTGCTCCGCCATCGGCTTGATGTAGTAGTAGATGTCGGCGAAGTCGATCGAGTTCAGAAGCTCCGTGTCGCCCCAGTTCGGCATCGGCTTGGCGAAGAAGATGTCGAGCGCCTCGTGACGGAGCAGGCGCATCCAGTCCGGCTCCTTCTTCATCTGCGAGATCATCTCGACGACCTCGTGATCGATTCCCTTGCGGCCCTTGTGGAAGTAGGTCTCCGGATCGTGGAAGCCGTACTTCTCCGCGTAGTCTTCGCGAATGTCTATGGTCCCGCGCGATCCCTTCGCGGCGCCGTCGCCAGTCGGGTTCTTCGTCGGGTCGGTCTTTGTCATCGCTTGAAGCCTCCCGCTCTATCTTCTTTCACCAGACTCTGTGCGACCGATTCTGAATGGTTCGCGCTCTCCGCCGTCCCCTCTACTCCTTCTCAGCGTGCTCTGCCGGCGCACCGTTCGCGCCCTTCTCGATCCAGTCGTATCCCAGCTCCTCGAGTTTGCCCACGAGCTCCGGCCCGCCCGATTCGACGATCCGCCCCTCCATCAGGACGTGGACGCGATCGGGTTCGACGTAGTTCAGGAGCCTCTGGTAGTGCGTGACGAGCAGGACGCAACTCTCGGGGCCGCAGACCTGGTTGATCCCGTGCGAGACCATCCGCAGTGCGTCGATGTCGAGGCCCGAGTCGGTCTCGTCCATCAGGGCGACCGAGGGCTTCAACATCGCCATCTGGAGAACTTCTATGCGCTTCTTCTCGCCGCCCGAGAAGCCGTCGTTCAAGGACCGTCCCGCGAAGTTCGATTCGATCCCGAGCATCTCGAATGCCGCCATCAGCTCCTTGCGGAACTCGCGCACCGGCACCTCGACGCCGCGGCGGGCGTTGACCGCCGCGCGGATCACGTTGGCGACGCTCACGCCGGGGATCGCGGTGGGATACTGGAAGGCGAGGAACATCCCGCGCCGCGCGCGCTCGTCGGGCGGCAGGTTCGTGATCTCCTCCCCTGCGAGCCAGATCCGTCCGCCGAGGACGGAGTAGCCCGGATGCCCCATGAGCGTGCTGACCAAGGTGCTCTTGCCGGAGCCGTTCGGCCCCATCATTGCGATCTTCTCGCCCGCGTAAAGCTCGAGGCTCACGCCCCGGACGACTTCCTTGTCCTTCCCCGCAATTCCTATGCGCAGATCCTCGCAGGCAAACAGGGGCGTCTTCTTCGCTTGGTTCATGCGATCCTCCGGCTCCTCTCGATCATTCCCCGGCGGGCAGTCCGTCGCGGCCTTTCCCGCGGGAAATCGTCAGTCGATCCAGTCGTCCCCTTCGATCTTCGGAATCGATGTCTGCGGATTGCGGACCGGCGCGCTCCTCGCCGGCGCGCCTGCGACCTCGACCAGTCTCCGCGACGTCAATGCGGAGGAGAGCTCGGCCTTCCCCTCCCAGGCCGACCCGAAGCGCTGGCGCGCCATCTCCTCCGTCGAGACCAGGTCGGCGAGCGTGACCTTGCCGAGCGCTGTGCGCATCAGATCCTCGACCGCGACCCAGAGGGAGCGGACGGAGCAATCGCTCGTGCGCACGCAGACCTGTTCGATACCAGCGTAGTGCGAGCAATCGCTGTGCTCGAACATCGGCCCGTCGAGCGCCGCGAGCGCGCTCGACAGGTTGATCTCGTGCGGCGGCCGGCTAAGCGTGTAGCCGCCGGTGCGGCCGCGGGCGCTCACCACGATTCCCGCGATGCGAAGCCGGCGGAGCAGTTTCGCCGTGTTCGGAATCGGCATCCCTTCCTTGGATGCGATTTCAGGAAGGGTCAGCGCCTTTCCGCTCTCGTGCTTGCGCGCGAGCTGGAGCAGGCAGCGCAGCCCGTACTCCTCACTCGTCGTCACTTTCATCTTGTTCTCTCCCCGGGTCGGGATTCCGTCCCACTTGCTCGACTCATTGAAGAATCACAAATCTGTATTCCGAAGTCAACATTAGGTTCCCTCTAAGTAAACAACATTGAATCGCGAGTCAACAATTAGGTTCCGCCCGCTGGGGACGGTCGGGAGGTTCCCGCCCCGACGACTGGGTCTGGGGACAGGTGGCCCCCGCTCATCGGTCGATTCCCGGGAATCATCTAAATCTGTACTCATTCGATACTATATTCGACTATGCGCCGGAAGTAATCCAGTAAAACTTGACTGCAAATAGTGTATTATCTAACTCATTGTTAGACAGCTTGTTATGCCTGTTCATTCAGTGAGGTGATTCCACTGGGCGAAATATTGACTGGCCGAGATCTACTTCTTGAGAGCCGAGCGAAGGAAGGGAAGCCCCACGAGGCCCGGAATCCAGTACCCACAGAGGGAGTAAAGCAGGCCGACCCCCAGGGAGACCGGGGCAGGGGCGATCCCCGCAAGCAGGCGGATCAGGGCGGCGTCGCGCGTCCCCATCCCCGCCACGGTGAGTGGTAGCAGCCCAATGAAGATCGCCGCGGGCAGGGCGGCGAGGACACTGCCGAAAGGAACGGGCGTCCGAAGGGCGTGGTAGAACGCCCACGTCTGGCCCACGCTCGCCAACCAGTTCGCCGAACAGATGCCCGCGAGCAACAACAGGTACCTCGGGCGTCGGATCAAACAGCGCAGGGCCTCGAGCATCCTCTCGACCTTCGGCCGCAGGCGGGACGGGACTGGAATGCGGATCGTGAGGAGCGCGATCGTCGCGAGGAGGCCTGCCGCGAGAAGGCCTCCCGACAGGACCGCCAACGTCGTCCATCGATAGATCAACGACCCGACGAGACAGAAGAGAAGGAGCGTCAGAACATCGAAGAGCCGCTCCGCGAGAATGCTCCCGAGCACCGTGCTCACCGGGAAACGCCCGCGAAGGAAGTACGTCTTCGCCAGGTCGCCGCCCTTCGACGGCGTGAAGGTCGACAGGGTCCAGCTCGCCATCGTGAGGGAGAACGCCTCGCGATGGGTGAGGCCCTTCCCCATCGCCGCCATGACCACCTGCCAGCGCCAGGCCGAGAGGAACGGAAATGCGATCGTGATCAAGAGACCCGCGATCAGGGGAAACGGAACCGCTCCGCCGATCAACTCTCTAACCGAGCGGAAGGGCACGCGCCGGAAAATCAGGTAGAAGACAAGAGCCGTGACGGCGGCCAGGACGGCCATGCGCAGCGCGTCTGTTCGCGTTGCGCGCGGGCGGCGAGGGGATTCTTCGGGGGCGGCGCGCGGACCGCTCACCCCTTCTCCCCCGTCCCATAACCCACGAACCCCTTCCTGGCGTCGAGGACGCGGGTGATCTCGATCACTCCCTCGCGGTTCAGCCGGGCGAGATCCTCTTCGGAGAGGTACGAACCGCTGACCCCGAGCTCGAACCGCTGGAAGTAGCGCGACTGGGGAACGTAGCGGACGCTGAAATCGTCGCCGATCTTGACCCGCCTGAAGGCCGGCCCGCCTCCTCTTTCGATGCGGTCCGTCACCGTCACACGATCGTCCTCGAAGCGCAACGTGCGCCGGAATCGCGCCCGGGCCGCGCCGCTTCGGGTCATCAAGAGGTGCCGGATCCAACCCTTCGTCCGGTAGGCGACCGCAGTATTCCAGCCGAAAATGAGCATGAATAGGCGGAAAGCGATCATCTTCCACGGCGTGAACACCTTCATAACCACGTAATGAAGGGCCCCCTCGACCTCGAGCGCCTCGGTCTCGCTCGCCGCGGGATCGGCAACGGCCCGCCGCGGCGGATCGAGATCGGGCGTTCCGCCTGGGCCGGCCAATGGCGTTCGAGACCCCGCGCGATCCTGTCCGGGCCCATCGAGAACCCTTTCGCCCGACATCCCGCGGATCCGATGTTCGGTATCGATCCACTGCGAGGTGATGACCTTCCGATCCGCGGTTTCGGCCAGAATCCCGCAGTCGCTCACGAGGAGACGCGGCGTGCCGTCGGTCCCCGCTATCTTGAGGACCCCGCCCTTGGCCATGTTCACCGCGATGTATGCACCCGAGGTCCGGCGGACGTGAATCCCCGCTTCCGGCCAGGTCCGCTCGAACGGCGGCCCCTCGCACGGCAGCAGCGGCAGCGCCTCGGGGCGCGGCTTCCAGTCGACCCACGATTGAAGCAGCTCGGGGATCCGGTAGAGGAAGTAGCGATCCTCCTGGATCTCCGGCGGAACGAGCCGCCCGGACCAGAGATGACGAAGCATCGCCTCCGCGACGGTCGCCGCCGTCGCATTCTCGGGCGCGGCCAACTCGAAGCCGTGCGGGTAGAAGTGAAGCGTTTGACGGCTTCCGAGCGATCCACCGTAGTGGCCGTCCGGAAAGACGAAATAGGAACAGAACTCAATTGCGCGATGGATCACACGCTCGATCCGCTCGTCCGTATACAGCTTTCGGAGCTTCCCCAAGAAAGAGACCGTGGCGGAAAGGTAGCCGATGTCGGCCCCGTCGTACTCGAGGCACCAGCCTTCCTCGCGGCAGGCTCGCAGGAAGTCGTCGAGGCGAGCGTGGAAGCCGGCGAGGAGCCGCTTGTCCCCCAGGAGCCGGTAGGCCTCGTAGACGGGCAGAATCGCCATCGCGTGATGGTTCGCGAGGACCCCGGGCTCGTCGTACTTGGCCAAGAAATGCGCCGCCCGCGCGACGCAGTCGCGGAATCGCTCGTCCAGCTCGCGCGGGACGTGCCCGTCGAGAAGCCTGCGGGAATCACACATCGCGTAGACCAGAAATCCGGTCGGACCCGCCCAACCGCGTTCGTTCGGGTAGAACTCGTCGAAAGAGCCGTCGGGACGCTGGATGCGCGTCCAGTAGTCGATCGCGGCCAGTGCCCACAGAAGGATCTTTGGGCTCCGGTAGTACGGGTTGTCCGGGAAGGGTTGGGTGTAGGCCAAGGCCAGCGAATGGACTCCGAACTGCGCGATCGAGGATGGAAAATCGACCGTCCTGCAAAGCCAGTACTCGCGGTTGAAGCAGCCGTATGTCCGCGAAAACTCGTTGCGATCCTGCAGCGAGAGAAGGCGCGGAATCTGCGCGAGGGCGCGGTCCGAATAGGCGCGACGTAGGGCATCGCCGGTCGGCGGAATCGCGGTTTCGGGCGAAATCGACATCGAGATCCTCCTCCCGTGCGCGTCCATGCCGGCGGGCGATTCAGACATGCCGGGATCGGTCACCTTGCTCTGCTCCCCTGGGGATTGGCGCCACGGGATCAATGCATCCTAACAGAGCGGATTACGCCAAACGCCCGGCGGCGCGCAAACGCACTGTATATCCCAACACAACTTGTGAAACTTATAACAAGGATGAAAGAATCTCATCATTTTTCTTGACGACACGAATCAGTTGCGGCATCCTCTGTTCATCGCGCCGGACCAGCCGGCCCAAGGATATCGGCGGTGAGGGTTTCCTGATCTGACCTCACACCGAAAACGAGAAGGTGAGGGTAGTACCTCACCCTTGCCCGTGCCAACTTTTGCGGCCAAAGGTGGTGCGGGCATTTCTCTGCCCTGAACTACGAGGGCCGATCCCCCGCCTCATCATTTGACCAAATAAATCGGCCCACGTCGATTAGCTTACCGCATGAGGCTCTTTCACCTCGCCTCCTGGCGATGCCGACCAGGTTCGAATCATCCACTCCCCCTCTATTCTCCAGGCAGAGCTGCCGATACATCAGTAAGGTGAGTCTCCGGCGGGGCGACCGCGATGTGGGCGTATCCGAGGACGGGGTGCATCATGAAAGCAACAAGGGGCGTCCTCGGAGCCCGGCCGGTGTGGCTGGCGATTCTCCTCGTCACCGCCTCGCTCTTGAGCGGTTGTGAGAGCGATGTGGGCACTGACCCCCCCGTCGGACACCTCGACAAAGTCAGCCTGGATTTCGGCCCGGTCATCGTGGGACAGGTGGCGGAGCGCTCCTTTGTCTTGCGCAACGACGGCGAGGGGACCCTGCCCGGGACGATGAGCGCTTCATGCCCTGATTTCACCCTCGTCTCTGGGGCGGGAGCCTATTCCCTCGGCAATGGGCAGGCGATCGAGGTCACGGTCCGCTTCCAGCCGACATCGGCCGGCAGCAAGGTCTGCCTCGTTTCGACGGGAAACAGCTCGTTGGGGATAGTCGGCTGCGCTGGAACTGGGGTGGATATCCCCTCCGGCGCTTGCTGCGCGCCGGAGGGGACCTGCACGCTGACGACCCAGGCGGCGTGTGTGGCTCCAAGCACGTGGTCCGGTGACGGGACCCGCTGCGACCCGAATCCCTGCGCACAGCCGATCGGCTCCTGCTGCGCATCGAATGGCGCCTGCTCAGTGACGGCCGAAGCCGACTGCGTTGGCGCGTGGACGATGTTCGGCGTCTGCGACCCGAATCCCTGCCCGCAACCGACCGGCGCATGCTGTGCGCCCGATGGCGCATGCTCGGTGACACTAGAGGCCGACTGCATCGGTGTATGGACGATGTTCGGCGTCTGCGACCCGAATCCCTGCCCGCAACCGACCGGCGCATGCTGTGCGCCCGATGGCGCATGCTCGGTGACACTGGAGGCCGACTGCATCGGTGTATGGACGATGTTCGGCGTCTGCAATCCGAATCCGTGCGCACAACCGACAGGCTCCTGCTGTGCGCCCGACGGCGCATGCTCGGTGACAACGGATGCCGCGTGCGGCGGCACGTGGACGATGTTCGGCGTCTGCGACCCGAATCCCTGTGCGCAGCCAACCGGCGCTTGCTGCGCCCCCGACGGCACATGCTCGGTCAGGAGCCAGGCGGGCTGCTCCGGAACGTGGACGATGTTCGGCGTCTGCGATCCGAATCCCTGCCCGCCACCGACGGGAGCCTGTTGCGCGTTGGACGGCAGTTGTTTGGTCAAGACTCAGGCGGGTTGCACCGGAA
>CAZNRY010000029.1:0-20762 GCA_964575675.1 uncultured bacterium | reverse complement strand
TGCACGCCGTCGGGAACTTGCTCGGTGGTCACGCAGGCTTCGTGCCTGTCTCCGGACATGTATCAAGGCGCAAGCACCACCTGCTCACCGAACCCCTGTGTGCCGGTCGGAGCCTGCTGCGCCGTAGCAGGCGCCTGCACCGTGACGACCGAGGCGGCGTGCGTCGGCACGAGCACCTGGCAAGGTGTCGCCACCGTCTGCTCGCCGAATCCCTGCCCGCAGCCGACCGGCGCCTGTTGCACGCCGTCGGGAACTTGCTCGGTGACAACCCAGGCGTCCTGCGCTTCTCCCAACTCCTGGCAAGGCGCAAGCACCTCCTGCTCACCGAACCCATGTCCCCCGCCGACGATCACGGTCAGCCCGACTTCAATCCCGGGCGGGACCGTGGGCGCGGCCTACAACCAAACATTCACCGCGAGCGGCGGGACCGCGCCTTATACATTCGCCGTGAGCGCGGGGACCCTTCCGCCGGAGCTGAACCTCTCAACCGGCGGCGTTCTGAGCGGAACGCCTTCCGGAGCGGGGTCGTTCACGTTCACGGTCCGCGCGACGGACGTTGCGACCCACACGGGCAGCCGCGGATACAGCCTCAACGTGACGGCCAGCGGGCTCGATCTTACGGTTCCCGTGGCGTACATCACACAGTCCACGCAGACGCAGGCATTCGACGTTCCCCTCGTGAAGGACCGCAACGGCTTCTTGCGGGCCTTCGTCATCGCAAGCCAATCCAACAGCGTGATGCCATCGGTTCGCGTACGGATCTACGACGGCGGCAGCAGCCTGCTGCAGACCTACACGATCCCCGCCCCCGCTGCTTCTGTTCCCACCTCGATTGACGAGAGCAGCCTCTCGCGCTCGTGGAACGTGGCCGTCGCCGGCGCCCTCATTCAGCCCGGCTATTCCCTGAAGGTGGACGTGGATCCGAATGAGCTGGTTCCGGAAGCGGATGAAGCCAACAACGAGTGGCCGGAACCGGGGACCGCCCGGGACCTCGATGTGAGAGACCTGCAAGTCCTCAACATGACCCTGGTGCCCGTCCAGACCAGCTCGGGCACCGGCGGCGTGAATGCCGGAAACGCGGCTTCCTTCATGGACATCACCCGCAGGCTCCATCCGATCCCCGATTACGACGCCCAGGTGCGTGCCACGATGAATAGCAGCGCGGTTCTCGCCGCCGGCGGCGCCGGATGGGACATCATGCTGAACGAGGTCACCGCACAGCGGACGACGGACGGCAGCAGCGACTACTACTTCGGTGTCGCCCATGTTTCCTACACGTCGGGCGTGGCCGGCATCGGCTGGATCGGCTACCCGGTCGCCACCGGGTGGGACCATCTGCCCAGCGCGTCCGCAGTCCTGGCCCACGAGATCGGCCACAACTGGAACTACGGCCACACGAGCTGCACCGGAGGTGAGTCGGGTCCCGATCCGAACTACCCGTATCCTGGCGGTGCGATCGGCGCGTATGGGTACGACCTGTGGTCGTCATTGCTCAAAGACAAGACCGCCTACAAGGACGTGATGAGCTACTGCAACCCGCAGTGGATCAGCGACTACACGTACAAGAAGATCTTGGCGTTCCGTGCCGCGAGCCCCATTGGACTTTTCAAGCAGGCCGATGGGGTTCTCCCCAAGGAGCCTTGCCTCCTGGTTTGGGGCCTCCGGAGAAACGGCGCGTTCTTGCTCGAGCCATCCTTCTTGATCTCCACCCGCCCATCGGTTCCCGCACCGGGCCCCTATCGCGTGGAAGGGTTGGACGCCTCGGAACATGCCCTCTGGTCGCAGGATTTCGACCTGATGCAGACAACCCATCCAACCGACGCCACCTCCGCGGGATTCTGTTTCGCCGTACCGATGTCGGCCGGCCTGCTAGATCGAATCGACGTCCTCCGGGTCGTGGAGGGCGGCCAGGAACTGGTCCGCCGCACATCCGCGGCGCCGTCGCTTGATCTGGCTCTCGACAAGCTCCCCGCTGGGGCCTCCATGACCAGACTCGGCGCGGAGGCGATCGATTTCGTCTGGGATTCATCCCGCGCACCCGTGGTCATGGTCCGGGATCTGGATCGCAACGAGTGCGTCGGTTTCGCGCGGGAGGGACGCACGCGACTGCATGCGCCGTCCGGCCGCCTGGAACTGCTCTTCTCGGACGGCGTCCACACGCGCGTCGTGCGGTGGCCGCAGGAGTAGGCGGGGGCAGTCGCAGGGACAAGGAACTACCCACGCAACCGCGGGTCAACGGGAATCCCGTCGAATCGCGATCAGCGAACCACGATCACCCGGGTCCTTACGGCTTCGGCGAGCCGAAGGAGATAGATGCCTGAAGCGACTGGTTTCCCCGATAGGTCCCTCAGGTCCCAGGAGAGATCGTAGGCGCCGGGATTGGAAGAGGTTCCCTGGAACCATGCCACCCGGCGGCCGGCCACGTCGAACACGTTCACTTCAGGAACCGATCCGCCGGGCCAGATGACGGGCAGGGTGAGCGGACCCTTGACCACCGGGTTCGGGTATGGTCGGGCGAGGGCGATGGCGCTCGGTGCGATCCACACCTCTCTTGGACCCTCAGAGGAGAACACCAGGCCTCCCCAAGTCCTCACCTCAAGCCAATACTGGAATCGCCCGTAGCCGTCCGGCAGATCGGTCCACTCGCCGTCGCCGGCGTGGACTTCCTCATAAAGCAAGCTCTTCACGCCGTTCTGGTCGATCCGAATCAATCGAACGGAGGTGGGGTAGTCCGGATAGGGTTCGTCGACCGCAAGCCGCCATTCGACGTCGACCTCTCCCGAAGGCTGCAGCACCGCATCGAATCGACTCAGTTCGTACGCCGGGCCGATGGGGAGGGTGGCCTTGCGATCGCAGCTCGCCTCGGGTGTTCGGATATGGACGTAAAACTTCTCGATGCCCTCGGCCGGTCCCTCACCGAGGCGCACGGCGAAACCCACCGAGTCCGTCTGTCCCGGCGGCAGCGCGGAGACGGGAGCGCCGGAGCTGTCGGAGAAAGCGATTCTGCTCGAGTGAGGGCCGATCCAGATCTGGCCGGGAGAGGATTTGGTAGGACCATCGTTGCGAATCCAAATGAGGATGCGACCAGCCCGGCCTTCATCCGGCGGCGCGAACGCGCTTTGAACGGTGTCCCATTCCGCCCGAACGACCCACAGGCGGGGGCTCTTGTCACCGAGCGCCATCAGGCCGTCAGGTACTCCCCAGCCGATGTCGGTCCTTGGTTGGTTCGCCCGATCGCCGCTGCGTCGCAGCGCTGCCGCTATGCTGTCGGGGGTCCAGGCCGGTCGGGCCTCCAACAGCAGGGCGGCGAGACCTCCGACGAGCGGGGTCGCAATGGAGGTCCCGTTTTGGAAGGAGTATCCATCGGTGGTCAGGAAATCGGCGGTCGAGACCATGAGCCCGCGCGCCGACACATCGGGCTTGATCCTGCCGTCTCCCGTGGGTCCGCGCGAGCTGAATGGCATCGGTGTGCCGGACCAGTCCGTCGCCCCGACCGACACCACCCGCTTGCCGTCGGCCGGAGCTATGAGGGTGGATGGGGCGGGACCGTCGTTTCCCATCGCCGTCACGACGAGCATCCCTCGGTCGGCGGCGATCTCCGTGGCGCGGGTGATCGGAAGGGTCTCGCCGTCGAGATCGTCTACAGGGTAGCTCGATCCATCGTCGAAGGTGCGATAACCGAGGGATGGTATGCCGTTGGAAGCGGGGAGACCAGACATCGTTCACCTGTGTCCTCCCGGTGGGCGCGGATTCG
Source organism: uncultured bacterium (assembly GCA_964575675.1). Lineage (GTDB taxonomy): Bacteria > Eisenbacteria > RBG-16-71-46 > CAIMUX01 > VGJL01 > CAZNRY01. The sequence goes on along the minus strand of CAZNRY010000029.1, from coordinate 17,008 downwards.
ATCACCGCCCACACGCATCGTCCTAGACCACAGGCCAGCTCGTCTCGCGCTGGACTCGTGGAGGAATGCGTGGAACAATCCTTCTTTGGGAGTCGGTGGAGGAACTGGTCATGCGAATCGACACCCTGGTGCGCACCAAGCGCCAGGAGATCCTGGAACTAGCTGCACACCACGGGGCTAGCCGCATCCGAGTTTTTGGCTCGGTTGCCAGGGGTCAAGCATCGCCTGATAGCGATGTCGACTTCCTGGTGGATATGGAACCCGGACGGTCGCTCTTCGATCTTGGAGGGCTGCTAATGGATCTTCAGGACCTCCTCGGCTGCCGAGTGGATGTGGTCACCGAGAAGGGGCTGAGGGCTCGGATTCGCGACCGTGTGCTTCGTGAGGCTGTTCTCCTATGAGGGACGACCGAGAGCGACTTCTCGACATCCTCGAAGCAGTGGAACGAATCGACCGTTACGTACGATTCGGCCGAGAGCGCTTTGAAAAGGACGAGTTGGTTCAGACCTGGATCGTGCACAACCTCCAGATCGTCGGTGAGTCTTGCCGCGCGATCTCGGCTCAGTTCCGCGAGGCGCACCCTGAGATTTCTTGGTCCCGGATCATCGGCATGCGGAACATCCTCGTTCATGACTACTTCGGCATCGACACGGACGTCGTCTGGGAGGCGGTGGAGAAGGAGATCCCTCAACTTCGAGAGCGAACCAGAGCCCTTCTCGATCAATAGCCTGGTCCATCCCATTGGTGAAGGGGAAGCGCCTGCCGCCGAGGTGTTCCCGAAGGACCCGGTTCTCCTCCTGCAGATACTCGATCACATCCTGTTGATTGCGATTCACCCAGCCGGCCAAGGTCATCAGTAGGAACTGAAGCGGAAGCGGATTCATGGATGGGAGGGTACTCTATCCTGGAAGGAAATTGACCGAAGACCACTGCATGTGCCGCTCGTAACTGGCTGCGTTTCCGCTAGTTCGCTTAGGCTGAGTCTTGGCACACTACGAGATAGATGGAGGGGACACGCGCAGGAGAATGATCCCTGCGTTGCGACATCACCCTGCTCTCAAGGCCGCCTGGATGACCTCGTCGAGACGCTGGAGAAAGCGCGAGCGATCCCGCTTCTCGAACGGTGCGGGCCCGCCCGTGATCGTCCCGAGTTCACGGAGATGGGCCGAGATCGCCCGGGACGCGAGAACATCGCCGATGGAATCCTCGGTGAAGACCCGACCGGTAGGAGCGAGCACCCGGGCACCCTTCTTCAGACACCGGGACGCAAGCGGGATGTCGGCGGAAACCACAATGTCGTTCCTCGCGACATGCTCCACGATCCAGTCATCCGCGGAGTCGAACTGCCCGTCCACGACAACCAGCGCGAGGTGGCGCTCCTGCGGAATGCGCATCCACGCGTTGGTCACCAGCGTGACCTTGAGGCCATGGCGCTGGGCCACGCGACAGATTTCCTGTTTCACGGGACAGGCGTCAGCATCGACGAAAATGTTGACCATTCCCCCTCCCGTCATGCCGACAGCAGCCTGGTAGGGTCGAGAACTGGCGCGGTGGTCCGTAGGATACCCCTTGTCTGCATCCGGCGTTTCCGCCTTCGTGCCCCGGCGTGGTGATCCGTGGTCTCACTCCGGGGTCCGGCCTTGACTTGAAGGTAGCCGGCGAGCCTTGGGGGGTCCTACGCTAACGGCAAACGAGCCATCGTGGACGCGATTTGCGGAAGGGACAGGCCATGGCGAACCTCGTGATCCTCGCTCGAGTCTTGCTGCTATTCGTCGTGGTTGGCGTCTGGGCGCGCAAGACGCATCTCGACCTATGGTGGATCGACCTGCTGATGGTTGGCCTGCTCGGTCTGGTCATCTTCCTCGATGCGGTCGACGGATGGGTGGCGCGGCGGCGTAACGAGGTATCCGACATCGGCGCGCTCCTGGACATCGCGGGGGACCGGATCGTGGAGCTCGTCCTCTGGGTCTTCTTCGCGATCCGCCAGCATCCCGATGGCACCCCCTTCGTGCCGTACTGGGTCCCCGTCGCCATCATCGCGAGGACGATCGTCACCGACCTGATCCGCAGCGTGGCGTTCCAGAAGGGGAAGACCCCATTCGGGCAGAAGTCGATGATGGAGTCGGGTTGGGCGAAGCAACTCACTTCTACACGCTGGAGCCGCGCCGTCTACGGCGTGCTCAAGGTGGTCGCCTTCTGCAGCCTCGGCCTTGTCCTCGGCCTCGAACGGATGGGGCAGACCGGCGCCCTCATGCACTCCGTCCGGCTCGTGACCGAGATCCTCGTCTACGCGACGGCGATTGTCTGCGTCGTGCGCGCCGTGCCGGTCGTCTGGGATGGGAGGAGGTACTTCGTGGCCTCTGCGACCAAGTCCGATTAGGCGGCGGTTGTCAGCACAGCCAAGTTCCCTGGCCCTTACCTGTGACTCCTACGAACCCCGTCCGCGATGCTGTGCCTGGATCTGTGCCGCGTCCTCCAGACCGCGAGTTGATGGCGCAACGCCAGGTTCTCGATGACAAGGGCACGCTGCGACTGCAGGCATGCACCCCCTATCCCGCCTTCACGTACCCGGGAGCCTTCATCCGTACGAGCAGGTCCCGGAACCGAGGATCGGAGCGGAGGGAAGGGACCAGGAAATCCGCGTAGAGATGAAGGGACGGCATGATGGGGTCGCGCTCCGCGTACGCCCGGTCGAAGAACTCGAAGGCCTCGTCGATGCGCCCGAGGCGCCCAGCCAGCATGCCGATCGTGGTGAAGGACCGCGGGCCTCGATCCTTCCGTTCGATCATGTGCAAGACGTTCTCGAACGATCGAAGGGCCGCCGCCCGATCCCCTTTGGCGTCATGGCACATCCCGATCAACCCTTCCACCCAATCAGCAGCGACCCCCAACTCCCGGCTCTTCGCGAAGGTCTCGATGGCCCTGTCCCAGAGCCCTTTCTGTACATACGCCATCCCGGCATGAAGGTAGGCCAGGCCGAAATCGGGAGCAATCTCCATGGCCCTCGCGAAGTCCTCGAGGGCCTCGTCCGGGCGGCCCATGGCGGCAAGAAGGGCGGTCCCCCACGCATAAAAAAGCGGCATGACCGGATCCAGTTCCTGGGCAGCCCGGATCTCTCGAACCGAATCATCGAATCGGCCCATGGTCAGGCAAAAAAAGGCATAGTTGCCCCGGGTGAACGCGCGTCCCGGATTGAGAGCGAGGGCCCGTCCAAAGCTCCGCTCGGCGGCTTCCCAGTCCCAGTCGTGCCAGTATGCCCTCGCCGCGGCCAGGGCGTGCGCTTCAGCTCGATCGTCGTCCAGGGCGAGGGCCTTCTCGACCGACTCCTTGGCCTTCGCCCACATCTCGGCCGGCTGACCGAGGTTCAGGTTGGCCAAGGACATGAAAGCGTAGGCCGTGCCCGTATGGGCCAGGGCGAAGCTGGGGTCCTTCTCGACAGCCTCCCGGAAGAGATCCAGGGCCTTGGCGATGGACACGGCGTCCGCCCTGTTGACGAAGTGGAGACCCTTTAGATAGAGGCGGTAGGCCTCCGGATCCTGCGTGGAACGTCTCCCGAGGGCCGTTCTCTCCCGGGCGAACAGGTTCACCTCGAGCTTCTCCACGATGGCGGCGGAGATCTCGTCCTGGACCGAAAACACGTCGGCCATCTCCCGGTCGAATCTCTCCGACCAGAGATGATAGCCGTCGTCCACGTTGATGAGCTGCGCGGTGATGCGCAGGCGGCTCCCTGATACCCGCACGCTTCCCTCGACCACCGCCCGCACGTTCAACGCGCGCCCGATCTCCCGCACGTCCTTGTTCATCCCCTTGAAGGCGAACGCCGAGGTGCGGGCGACGACGTGGAGCCCCTTCAGCTGGGCCAGAGCGTTCATCAGCTCTTCCGCCAGGCCCTCGGCGAAATAGTCCTGGTCCTTCAGCGGGCTCATGTCCACGAAGGGAAGGACGGCGAGAGAGGGATGGGTCCGTTCGGCCGAGGCCGGGGCCGCCGCCGCTCCCCGCCTCTTCACTTCCTCGAGGTCGACGATCAAGGCTCCGGCGTCCGGGCATCTCCGGCCCGGGTCCTTCCGGAGGCAGGTCTCGAGGATCCGGTCGAGATCGGCGGGAAGGCCAGGCCTGAGGGTCGAGAGCGAGGGAGGGTCTTCGTGGACGATTGCGTACAACGTGGCATGGGCCTGCTCCCGGTGGAACGGGCTTTGGCCCGAGAGCATGGCGAACAGCGTGCATCCCAACGCCCAGATGTCAGTCCGCGGGTCTACTCGTTCACCCCGTGCCTGCTCGGGGGACATGTAGGCGGCGGTTCCCATCACCGTGCAGCTTTTCGTGAAGTCCGGTCCCGATTCAAACCGGGCAAGGCCGAAGTCCATGACCTTGGCGAGACCCTTCCCGGTCAGCATGACGTTGGCTGGCTTCACGTCGCGGTGAACGATGCCGCGTTCGTGGGCGGCTCGCAGCGCCTCGGCAATCTGGAGGGCGATATCGAGGGCCTCTTCGAGCGGCAGAGGGCCCCCGGCGATCCTCTCCTCGAGTGTCCGCCCTTCAACGAGGGTCATGGCCAGGTAGGGCTGTCCGTCCGACTCTCCCACCTCATGGACCGTGCAGATGTTGGGATGATCCAGAGCCGCAGCGGCCTGGGCTTCGCGAAGGAAACGCTCGCGGGCCTCCGAGTCACGCACCAGGTCGGGGGGGAGGAGCTTGAGCGCGATCCGACGTTTCAGCGTCACGTCCTCGGCAAGGTACACGATGCCCATGCCGCCGCGACCGAGGACATCGAGGATCCGGAACTTGCCCGCGAATACGACCCCGGGCTGGATCGTCTTCGGCCCCGTGACGAGGGTCTCCGCGGAGGAGGTAGAGGGCTCGGCATCCAGACGCAGCGGTGTCCCGCAACGGGGACAGAAGCTGGAATGGCCGCCCACCGCGGCCCGGAACTTCGGACAGCTCAAAAGGCCCGGGGCATTCGCCCCCTTCTCCGGCATCGATATCTCCCCTCAGGTTGTCGGAAACTCTATCCTCCTTTCGCTGAACGAGACGAGTATCCGCCTCCGTCAGGATGGTGTCCAGAGAGCGGAGTCTCGCGAATTCCGCCCGAGACGAACATGGACCGAAGTCCACTCGAATCGCCGCCCATAACTGACTGTGCTTCCCCCCGCCAGTTCGTTCGGGCTGAGTTTTGGCACAGAACGGGCTGCTTACCTCAGCAACACTAGTTTCCTGCTCTCCTCGTAACCAGGAGTTTTCAGCCTGTAGTAATACACCCCACTGACCACGCGATGCCCCTCATTCGACCGCCCATCCCAAACGATGGGGTGCGTGCCCGCGGACTGCGTCCCGTCCGCCAAAATCCGGACCAACTTTCCCTGCAGGTCGTACAGCTCGAGAGAGACCTTCGTCGCCTTCGGAATCCGGAACGCAATCGTCGTCGCTCCGCCGAAAGGATTGGGCGCGTTTTGCCAAAGGAAGAGATCTTCTCCCCATGAAGGCTCATCTCCGACCTCAGCTCCGGGCGCCCCCAGACCGATGACGCTGAAGTCGTCATAGTTCGCGGTCAGGAAGTTGGATTGACCGGGGTTGTCCTCAAGATAGACGCGATTCGTCGGGATGAGGCTGGCCAGGTAAGCCACCGTTCCGACCAGCGTCTCATTGATCCAGATCGTGTAGGTTCGGGACGCGGGAGATACGGCGACTGTGACCAGGCCCCAGACCTCCGGCGGCAGATAGGCGGCAACGGGTGCAGAGCCTGGAACATACTGGTAGCTATAGTCGCCAACCGGATCGAAACGCATGGGCAGATACGGGTAGTCGAGAAGCAATCTGATGTGGCCGAAGATCAGGAACTGGTCCCAGTGGAAGTCAGTGTATCGGAACCGGAAGGAGATCTGGTATTCCTTCGTGCTGTCGAAGGAGACTTCGGGCGATTGGACCGATGCAAACTCGTTCGGCCCCGAAGCCCCCTGGACGTGAAGGCTGAATGGCGGGCTGAAGTATGTCACAGGGTCCAAGCCCACGGTGCCCCCCCCGTTCACGATTGTCCAGTCGCTGATGTCACCATCCGCGAACGAGTCCGACCAACGGTCCTGCCCAGGAGCCGGAGAGACGGAGAACGCGTAGCTCGAGATCGCCCCGGTGAAGGGAGTGTTGGCCGACCAGCTTTGCCCCATGATCGTGCCGCAGGTGGCATCCAGGGCAAACGCATAGATCCGGTGTAGCCCGGTCGTAAGAGATTCCTGCAGTACAGCCTGCCACGTCACCGTCGTGCTTCCCGCTCCCCCCGTGATCGTCGCCTCCTTCCACATTCCCCTGATATCGTCGATGGCAAAGAACACCTTCTTGATGTTGCTATTGTCCGGATGTCTCGCATTCACGGATGATCCGGTAAGCGTCGGCGTGTGCGTCGTGCAGGAGTTGCCTGAGAGGGCGGTGATGCTCGTCGTGAGGGGATTCGGGTGAGCGGCGCTCTTGAAGCTGTCGCCATACATGTGGATCTTCGAATCTGCGCCGGCCAGGAACACGGCGTTCCCTAGGTTTGTGTCCAGGGACAGGGCGATCGCGTTCGCTTGCCAGTCCGTGGTGTAGGTCTTCGCCGTCTTCGCGACGCCGTCGATCAGAGCGAAGCTGTTGCCGGCGTTCAGAACGTAGATCTCATTCGTATGGCCGCTCATTCCGACAATGGATGGACTGGAGATCCCAAGCGGGATCGTCGAGGTAGCGTAGGTCGCCCCGTTGATCACGGTGCAGTTGCCCGCGCCTGAGTTCGCCACATAGGCTACGTTCCGGACCGGATCCACGGCCACTCCCTGCGGCTGCAGACCGGTCGCAACGGTGGTCGTCGCCAGCGTTGCGCCCTCAATCACGGTCACATTGCTGCCCGAATAGTTGGAGACGTAGATTCTGTTGCGCTCCGGATCGACCGCCAGATTCCTCGGCGAGCTGCCCACGGCGACGGTCGATGCGCCGTGCGTCGCGCCGTCGATGATCGTTACGTTGTTGCTACCGCGATTGCAGACGTAGACCTTGTCCGTGGCGGGATTGAGGGCGATCGCGCAAGGATTCGTTCCCGCAGCGACCTGGCTCGTCGCGTACGAGGTCCCATCGATGATCGTGACGTTGTTGCCCCCGAAGTTGACCACGTAGATCTCGTTCAAACGGGGATTCGTCACGACGGCTGCGGGGTTCGTGCCTGCCACGATGGTCGTCGGTGTCCAGGCAGAGGGATCCACGGCGGTGACGCTGTTCCCATTGTAGTTCGCCGTGTAGATCATGCCCGTTCTTGGGTTCACTGAGACCGCGGCCGGCCCGGCGCCCGTCGCGACCGTAGTGATCACACTTTGAGTCACGGGGTCCCAGACGATGATTCGATTCCCGGTGAAGTCGGAGACGTAGGCTCGCTTAGTGCAGGGATCGTAGGCGACGGCGTTCAGCGTTCCTCCTGGGTTGGGGATCGCCTTGACGCCCGGAATCTCGCCCTTGATCACGGCCACGGTGCTGTCCGCAATGTCGACGGCGTACGCGAAGCCTGTGACTGGATTCGCAACCAGTTGCGTCGGCTGGTCCCCTACCGCGACGGTGGCCTCGATGTCAAGGAAGTTGCCCACCGCAACGGCGTCCTGCGCTTGATCGGATACATAGAGAAGGTGCCGGCTCTGGTCGCCACCAAGATTGTGAGGGCCATTCCCAACCGTAAGATGGGTGACGGACGGAGGATTCCCCCCGGGAGCTCGGAGAATCAAGCTCACCTTGTCCCCCGTGTCGTACCCGACCCACGCGTAGGGGCCGTTCTCGTCCCCGACATTGTCGATCGCCACGCAAGCGGGCGAGGTCCTGACCGCGACGGTGGTCGTGCTCCAGTCGTCTGCATTGACCAGGGTCACCGTGTTGCTGTAGTAGTTGGAGACATAGACGAGGTTCGTGTCCGGGCTCACGGCGGCGCAGTTTGCGCCGCTCCCGACAGCGACGGTCGTCAGGCGAGTGTTGGTCGACCCGTTTAGGACGCAAAGACTGTCCACGGTACCCGATATCATCTTGGTCTTCACGACAAAGACTCTGTCCGTGTTCGGATTGATCCCGAGAGCGACAGGGTAATCTCCGAGAGGAATTGTCGACAGGGCATTGTCGCTGCCATCGATGACGGAGACATTGCCGGTTCCGAAGCCGGCCACATAGATCTTGTTTGTGGATGCGTTGACAGCGATGGCACATGGCAATGTGGGGGCGACCGCACTGATAGCAATCGTCGCCTCGATCGCTCGTGTCGCCCCGTTGACCACCACCACATAGCTGGTGGTGCCGGCGATACACAGAACGTAGATCCGGTTCGTGAATGGATTCACGGCGATATACTTGGCCGATCCAGCCGAGGTCACCGCGATCTGCTGGGTGCCGCCGGTCGAGCCGTCAATCTCCGTGATGTAGTAGGTGTTGTTGTGTCCCGTTGTGAGGGCCACATAGATCTTGTTCGTCACCGGGTTGACGTTGATTCCCCAGGGATCCCTCCTCGTCTGGATACTCTGGGACATCCACTGCGCGCCGGCCATGCCGGGCAGGAGAAGCAGAACTACCGCGAATAGCGCTCCTCTCCAGGGAGATCCGCCATTGTCGTGCGGCGCTTCGGAAAGGTTCCACGGGATCATGACGGTCGACTCCTTTCCGGGTCCACGGGAGAACATCTGCACGCGCACAGGTCGATTGGCGAGCAAGGACCCGGATCGCTCGCCCATAGGAGCTGGCGGCGACAAATTCCGGATGAAGTCAAGAACGCACTTCGGCGCAGGCTTGTGGTGTGAGTGCGTTCGTCCTCTATTTTCCCGGCACCTATGATAGCACCGAGTCCAGCTGGGGGCAACCGCGGATGAGCCTGGGTGATGTGCCGGTTCGTGTGTCAGGGAAAGAGAAGGGGTAGCTCCCGCGTGGGTCTAGGAGGACCACAGAAAGGAGTTACCCCATGTCACGTTGCCGCTTGCGACGGCAGAGATTGCCTCGGCGGCGGCGGTCCCCGTTCGGTCAGAAAGGGGGCTGGAGGGTCATCGGTCGCCGGGCCCTTTGGCCGCGTCCGGCGTTTCGGCCTTCGTGCCCGGGCGGAGTCCGTCACGGGCGACCGGGCAGTTCGTGTGCCTCCTGAGCCTGACTTGTCCCAACGCAGTTGACGACGCACACTCCTCCCAGAACCTTCGTGGCACACTTTGGGGGACGCGGGGGCCAGTGAAACCCCTAACGCCGTCCTGACGGGCTTGACACGCGCGCCTGTGGCGCGAATCGTCTTGGGGTCACTCGGGAAGGAGGCACCTACGATGCCGGAGTTCCGCCAGAACCTCGCGACCCGCGAGTGGGTCATCATCGCGCGCGAGCGTGCGAAGCGCCCCGATCAGTTCCGGAGGACGGAGGAGCGCCCCGTCCTGCCGGCCTTCCGCGAGGACTGCCCCTTCTGCCCCGGCAACGAAGAGATGACCCCACCGGCGGTCTCGACGGTACCAGCCGGCGACGGCTGGGGAGTCCGCGTCGTGCCGAACAAGTTCGCCGCGGTGCGACCCGAGCTGACCCCGGATCGCCACCGAATGGGGCGATATCTCTGCGCAGAAGGATACGGTCTCGCGGAGGTCGTGATCGAGCACCCGCGACACGATCTCTCCCCCGCTGTGATGCTCGATTCGTCGGTCGCCCGGTTCCTCGGAGCCTGCGCGGAGCGCCATACCGCGATGGCCCACCGGCCGGCGATCAACCTCGTCACGATCTTCCGAAACCACGGGCTCCTCGCCGGAACCTCGCTCGAGCACCCGCACACACAGATCATCGCGGCGCCGATTGTCCCCCCGCATGTGCAGCATCCTCTGAACAATGCCCGTGCGTACTTTAACAACGAGGGGCGCTGCGTTTTCTGCGACATCATCGCGGAGGAGATGGACCAGCGCGTGCGTATCATCGAGGAGACAGAGCGCTTCTTGTGCTTCGTGCCTTTCGCGGCCCGAAGCCCATTCGAGACGCGGGTCTATCCGAAACGGCACTGGGGGAGCTTCGGCGGCACGACTCCGGAGGAGAGGGCCGACCTCGCTGGGCTCTTGCGGCGCACCCTCGGCCGCATCCACGTGGCCCTGGCGAATCCCGACTACAACTTCATCATCCGCTCGGCACCGGTCGGCGACGAGGACGTCCGCTACTACCACTGGTACATCGTGATCGCCCCAAAGGTGACGACACCCGCGGGGTTCGAGATGGGCACCGGGATCTACATCAACACATCGGTCCCCGAGGAGGCTGCGACCTACCTGCGCGAGACCGACCCGGTCGCGGTGCGCGAGGACTAGGCGACCCGGAGACGGGGTTGCCCGTGCAGCAGCGGGGCGACGCGGTTTTGGCCGCGACCGTCGCGCCGCTGGGTTGCCTTTAGCGCGGCAGTGACCGTGATGCCCGGCGCTGGCAGGTCATCGGTAGACGGGACTCTTGGCTGTGTCCGGCGTCTCCGCCTTCGTGCCCGGGTGGAGGGCGTCAGGGGTGGCCGCCGAGTTCGTAAACGATTCGCTCCTGGATCCGGAGTTCCCAGGAGTGCTCGCTCAGGACGTCAATTACGAGCGGGATCGGTGCCCCTGCCGCTGCATTCCACGTCCCAGCCCCAGTGCGAGAAATGTCAGTACCGCCAGCGAGTGGTCCGTATCGCTATGTCGTCCTATCGCGCCCGCAACGCCCTCGCCGCGCGTGCGTAGTCCTTCTGTTTGACCCAGAGAAGCATCCCGTAGCGGCCCTTCCCCGCGGACACCGCGCTGGCAGCCGTGACGTTGATGCCCGTGTCGGCAAGTCTCTTTATGTGGCGATGAACGGCCCCAACCTTGTCCGAGCCCTGGATCCAGAAACCCTTCTTGGCCTTGCTCAGCCTCCAGCCGTGGCGCTTCGCAAGCCTTCGTAGCGTTATGACGCTCTGCGTCACGACATTGAGTTGCGCCTTCCCACCCGTGGTCGGGAATCCCGAATACCCGAGCATGTTCACGCCAGCGTCCTTCAGGCCGCTGAGCACCGTCGCACCCTGCCCAACGCGGCTCGGAACGACCACGTAGCAGTAGCTGACCTTCCGCACAACGTCGGCCATGAGGTTCCTCCTTTCACCGGGATCTTGCGAATCGTTCTCTCGAACCGGGCAAGATCCCGCCGCACCAATGCCAGGCCGGGAGGACTGGGAACTCATTCGGGGAAGATCTCCCTCCCGACAGCTTCCTTGCTGGCGCGATTCTCGACCACATCTGTGCGCCGATCAAGTCCGACGTTGGCAGCAGGGGCATCGGTACCGACCGACATGGGGAACCCCAGGGACAGTTACGCCTTCTGAAAACCGCATCCCGGTAGGGTCGAGGACTGGCGCGGTGGTCCGTAGGATTCCCCTTGTCTGTCTCCGGGGTTTCCCCCTTCGTGCCCGGGTAGGGTGATCCGTGACTTCGTTTCCAGCCCCCGCCGCTTCGCACGCAGCGTGCGGATTTCCCGCACTGCGCGCTCCTGCAGGCTTCGGGTCCAGGGTTATGAGACCTATCCAGCTGGAGCTGCTTTCGGTAGTGGCCGATATCGTCGGACCCGGTAGTCATCGAACAATCCCAAGCCCTCATACAGCCATCGCCTATTCCACCGCTTCCAGCCGAAGCCTTGACGCAATCGGTCTCTGGCCAGGTGGCGCCGGATCTTCATCTCGACCCAGTCTTGGATGAAGGAGAAGCAACGACTCGAATGCCCGGTGGCAAAGTAAGCTACCCAGCCACGCAGGATCGGATTGATCGTCGAGATCAGTTCGCCGGTTGGCTGAGATCGGGCGCGTCGGAAGCATTCCTTGAGCTTGCGCAGTAACGCCGTCCGTTTCTTCCGTTGTGGAATGCGAAGTGGCATCCACTTGCCCCCACAGCTACGGACTCGGCGGAACTCAAACCCCAAGAACCCGAAGCTCTCCCCTTTCATCCAGGATGTCGTCCGGGCTCTGGAGGCGAGCCGCCGGCATCCCTGGGTCTCCGACTTCAAGCGGAAGTACGCCATCACGTAGGGCGGGCGCCTGGGCTGGAGGCCGCCTGGCGGCCGTACGGCGGCGCCTCCGGCGTGGAATCCGCGTCACGCGAAGCCAAATACGAGGGGAAACACGGCCACCACGATGAGCGCCCAGAAGGAATAGACGGGGAGATACGATGTCTGCCACCGCTCGAGAGCGCTGAACGGCGCCTGACCTCGCATGAAGCGCGCGTAGAGCCACGCCGACCAGGCGAGATTGACGAGGAGGATCAGATTCTCGCCCAGCGCTGCGGTGCGATTCGGCGTGAAGCCGAAGTCCGAGATCCGGGCCGCGATGGCCACCAAGGCGACCACGTCGACGATGAGCGCGCTCACGACGAGGGTGAGCTGGAGGAGATCGAAGGGACCGGGTGGCGAGAGTGGATCTCGCGCGGAAACGGCGTACAGCAGGAGACCGAGGACGACGACGAGCAGCAGATCGAAGCCAATCAGAACCTCCCGCTGAATGTCGATCCCGCGGCTCGTCCAAATCATCGTCGCCAGGAACGCCACGAGAACCAGGGTGAAAAGCGGCGTGAAGATCCGTGTGAGCACGGGCGCCATATTCTCGATCACGCCCTGCTTCAGTTCGACGAGCCAGGATCCGATGAGCACGGCGCCCATCGCGCCGCAGGGCAGCAGCCATCGCGCGATGAACCCTTCCGCCTGGAGGCCGATGGCCTTGAACATCCCCACCGTGAAGAGCGACAGGACGCCGCCGCCGAGCGCGATAAGAACGTAGTAGATGAACAGCTCGCCCGAGAATCGAATGAAGTTCATCCGCTCATCCGAGTCCCGCCAGCGGGAGCCGACATAGGCCAGGCCCACCACCAGCCAGAGAGCGATGGGGAGATGGATCGCCGCCAGGTAGAACGTGTGGCCCCGGGGCCGAAACGGATAGAGGTTCACCACCAAAGCGGCCGCGGCGAAGGGGATGAGCAAACGCACGAAGCCCGCGGCGCCCAAGTCCCGCTTCCAGGCCAGATAGGCGGTCAGAAACGGGAGGACGAAGAAGCCCACGTTGCGTGCATAGAAGTCCTGTGTGTCTCCCGCGAAGCGGATGCCGAAGAGCTCCGGAACCTTGATCGCCACGGCGGCCGCCACGGCAAGAGCCAGGACGACAATCGGTTCGGTCCGCAGCGGCTTTCCGCCGGAGCCGTCGGCCCCGAGCACGAGCTGCCGCCACAGCCGTTCGGAGTGCTCCCGGGCGAATTCGCGGGACAGGGCGTTCAGACTGCCGATCCGCTTCACCGCGACTAGGAATGCTTCGTCGGCATCCAGGCCCGCGCCGGTGAGCGCCTCGATCTGATCCCGCAGATGTCCCTCGAGTTCCTCAACGTCGGGGCCCGCGATGGCTTTGCCGCGGGTGACGAACGCCCGCCACTCCGCGATCTGGCGTTCGAGCACTTCAGCGTCTACGGTCATTCGATCAGCATCCTTGGGGCAAGGGGTCGGGAGCCGTCCGCACGGCCAGGAGCGACCAGACGTTTCGCAACGCGGCGTCGACGGCCTGCCACTGCCGGCGCTCCGCGGCGAGCTGCTCTTTTCCTTGCGGCGTGATCCGGTAGTACTTGCGCCGCCGCCCGCTCTCCGACTTCTGCCACTTCCCAGCGATGTACCCGAGCCGTTCGAAGCGGTGCAGCACCGGATAGAGCATGCCATCGCTCCACTCCAGCCGCCCGCCCGAGAGCTCGCTCACTCGCTTCAGAATGGCATAGCCGTAGCTGTCACGCTCAGCGAGGATCGCCAAGACGAGGGGCGTGGCCGAAGCGGCGACGAGATCCTTGTTGATGTCCATACCTTGCACCATTATACATGACGCTGCTATGTATGTCAAGAGACTGAGACAAGGTCAGAGCGAGGTCGACGGAGCGATCGAGCGGATCGCGGCCTACTGGGAGGGGTGCCGATTCCCACCGTCGCCCCTTCTGGCCCGGGCTGCTAACTGACGCTATCTCCCTGTGAACCGGCTCTCTGACGCTCTCTTCCCCGCGGACCCAACAGAGAGCCTAGACAGGCGAGCCCGGGACGCGAATGGACGCGGTTGTGCTCTCTGCCAAGTATGTCCTGGAAAAGTGCCGAGAGCGGCGAGCGCGGAAAAGCCCGCGATTACTGGCCCAAACGCACGAAGCCCCGAGGGGGCACCCCGGGGCTCGCGTTGACTGTCCGGTCGTCCTGATCTGGTTGGCCAGCCATGCTGGCTCCTCAGACAGGAAATTGCTCGAACCGTCCGGGCCTTCGCTGAGGCGCTCGCGGCGGCCTGCGGTCGGCTTCGGACTTGGCACGTCCGGCCGGATTCGTCCATTCGACGAGCAACGCAGAACCGGATCTCGTCGCAACCACGGGGCGGCCGCTACCGGTTTAGTGGCTCTTGACATGCAGGTAAAAATGATCCATATTTACCCACATGTATGAAAGAGTGCTCCGCCTCGCGCTGGCCAACGGAAGACGAAGCATCCTTCTCCTCGGGCCGCGCCAAGTTGGAAAGTCGACCCTGCTTCGTTCCTTGGACCCGGACCTGCTCATCAATCTAGCCAGCCCTGCAGTCTTTCGAGACTATGCCACACATCCGGATCGCCTCGAGTCCGAGCTCCGGGCGTCGAGCAAGGCGACCAAGACAGTCTTCCTCGACGAGGTGCAGCGAGTACCGGCACTGCTCGATGTGGTCCAAGTCCTCATCGACGAGATGCCACGGCGGTTTCGTTTTCTCCTGTCGGGATCGAGCGCACGAAAGCTGCGCCGGGGACAGGCAAACCTACTGCCAGGACGGATCCACGTCCACTCCCTGCATCCGTTGCTCGTCACCGAGATGGCACGGGACTTCGACCTGGACCGAACTCTCGCGCACGGATCGCTCCCGGGCATCTATGCGGAGAGTGATCCGGAGATCCGCGAAAGGGACTTGCGATCCTACGTAGACACGTACTTGAAAGAGGAGATCCAGCTCGAAGCCCTGGTGCGGGATATCGGAGGATATGCCCGACTGCTCGAGCATGTTGCCGCGGCTTCAGGGAAGGTCCTGAACCTGCGCGCGCTTTGCGGTGACGCCGGCGTGAGCTACGAGACGGCCAGGCGTTACGTCGAGGTCCTGGAGGACACCCTGGTCGTCTTCCGGGTTCCAGCGTGGAGAGGATCGGATCGCTCAAGCCTGATCGCGCACCCTCGGGTGTACGTCTTCGATCTTGGTGTCCGAAATGCCCTTCTTCGTCGCCCCCTGGATCGTCCCCTGGACGATGAACGTGGGTTGCTGCTCGAGCATCTCGTGGCCTACGAGTTGCACCGGAGGGCAGGGGATCTCTGGCCCGAGGCGCGTCTGTGGCATTTCCGCACCCGGGGCGGAACCGAGGTCGATTTTGTGCTGGAGGTCGGCCGGGAACTGTGGGGAATCGAGGTCAAGGCGTCTCGCGACATAAGCTCCAAGTCTCTGAGCGGCCTCAACGCGCTGGCCGATCAATCCACCCGGGTGAAGCGACGGATCCTTGTGTTCCTGGGTCAGCGGCGGCGATCAGTGAACGGTGTCGAGATCATCCCACTGACGGACTTTCTGTCGGAGTTGCCCGTCTGACGCGGCCCGGCGATGGCCTCAATCAGACGAGTGATGCCTGACGTGGCCAGACGGCCAGCGGTGACGGAGCACGCGTTGCGACCGATCGCCCGGATCCACGAGGAACGAGAGCAAGTGCGTCTCTTTGAAGAGCTATGCCAGCCCTCCCCGCACCGCCTTCATGACTGAGCCACAGAGCTTCTCCCAGGTTCCACGCGCTCTCCTCACGTACCGCACCCCTTGCCCTGGTGACCCGAAAGATTCTCGGTCACGACCGCTTGACGACCACGGCCATCTACCTGGACCTCACAGATGCGCACGTCGTTGAGGAGTACGAGGCGAAGTGGTGAGGAACTCCGCATGTCACTCTCGTTGAAGGACTCCCGCGCCGCAGCCGACGTCGGCCTTCCTGACCTCCGACTGGGGTATAGCCCTGATTAATTAACTGACACTTCCGCCCATAGCTTGGTACAGGGCGACGCTATCGAGTAGGCGTTGCGCCTGAGCCCCGATCAAGTTGATTCTGTTCTGTTGCGCTTGTTGTTCCGCTGTGAGCAGTTGGACAGTGGTCTCCAGCCATTCCATCCCTGCGGATGAGCCTGGGTGATGTGCCGGTTCGTGTGTCAGGGAAAGAGAAGGGGTAGCTCCCGCGTGGGTTAGATCGAAGCGGAGATCGCCGTCTGTCGACGGTCCGCCGGAGGCAGGCCGTACTCCGCGGAAACCCCGTAACGTCGCACCCGTACGGATCTGCCGCTTGCTCATGGTACGCTCGGCGACCTTATAGGAACACTTCTATCCGCCCTGCTCACCACCCTCAGGACCGCGTTCCTGTCCAGGGCGTCTCTCGCCTTGGAGAACGCGGCCCTTCGCCAGCAACTCACCATCTACCAACGATCTCAGAAACGTGCCCGGCTTCGAACCGCGGATCGCGCCTTCTGGGTCGTCCTCCGGAGACTCTGGTCGGGCTGGGCACGCCCTCTCCTCATCGTGAAGCCCGAGACCGTGATCGCCTGGCACCGCCAGGGCTTCAAGGTGTTCTGGCACCGCCGGGCGATGCGGGGCAAGGTCGGCCGACCACGGATCCCCCGAGAGCACATCGCCTTCATCCGGCGGATCTCCGGTGATCACCCCGAGTGGGGCGAGGACAAGATCGCCGAGGAGTTCGATGCCAAGTTCGGATTCCACCACTCGGCGAGGACGATCCGTCGCTACATGGTTCGCCGCACCGATGGTCCCCGCAGAACCCATACGTGGCGCACGTTCATTCGTAATCACTCCAAGGAAGTGTGGGCGTGCGACTTCCTGACCCAGTACACCGCGTGCTTCGCCGTCGCCTACGTCTTCGTCGTGATGGAGATCGACTCGCGAAAGATTGTTCACGCCAACGTCACGACCAACCCGACACTGCCGTGGGTGAAGCAGCAGATCCGCGAGGCAACGGCCTGGGGGCGGGCTCCT
>CAZNRY010000028.1:19151-28568 GCA_964575675.1 uncultured bacterium | reverse complement strand
TCGTTCTCGGCGATCGCCAGGCCGCGGTGCTTCGCCCCTGCCGTGAGATCCGGCGAGAGAAGGTGCCGCTCGAGGAGAAAATGGCGATCGAGCACGTCGAGCTCGTCGATCGAGCTCACCGAGCCCCCCGCCAGCAGAGGAGCCGAGCGAATCGCGCTCCCGATCTTCTGGAAGACAACCGCGAGCTCATCGTCGGGGGCGCGCCCGACGAATCGGTGGCCGGACAGATTACGGGCGAGACGGACGCGGGTGGAGAGGATCTCGTCGGCCCGCGGGCCGGAGCCGTCGAACCACTTCTTCCGCGCGGCGAGCATCTGATCGACGGGGATCACGCCGACTGCTCCTCCCCCTCCACACGCGCGGCGTCGAATGCTCGAATCCGGTCGCGGAGCTCGGCGGCCCGCTCGAAGTTCTCCGTGGCGATCGCTCTTTGCAGCTCTTCCTGCAGGCGGTGAAGCGACGCGTCGGCTCGGGAAGGGGCGGCGTCTCGACCGGGTCTCTTGCCGGTGTGTTGGAACGCGCCGTGGACCCTGCGCAACAGGCGCCGGATCTGGACGTCAAAGGCGGCATAGCAATCCATGCAGCCGAACCGCCCCTGCCGGGTGAACTCGCTGTACCTTAGCCCGCAGCGGGGACACTGCACCTGTCCGATCTTGGCCGAGCTCTCCGGATAGAGATTCTCGGCCATCCAGATGAACTGGGTGGCCAGCGACAGCTTGTCCTGCTCAACAACGGCGTGAAGCCCCTTCTCCTCGGCGCACGAGGGGCAGAGATGAAGCTCGTGCATCTCGTCGTGCTTGAGCTCCTTGAAGTGGATCGTCGCCTCCGCCTCGCCGCAGACTTGGCACTTCACCGTCCATCACTCCCTTCGGGGCCAGCGGCCCGGGTCATCACGCCTAGCGTATGCCGATTGTCCCGCTTGGCTCCGGAACCAGCCGTCCATGAACCAGCCTGCTTCTCTTATCGGCAATCCGGGCAAGATTCTCATTATGCGTTGCGATCACCCAGGTCAACCCTAGCTCCCTGGCCAGAGTATACACCAGGGCGTGGAGCCGCTCGGCCGTCGCGGGATCGAGGTTTCCGGACGGTTCATCGGCGATGATAAGGCGCGGGGCGTGAAAGAGACAGCGCGCCAGGGCGACCCGCTGTTGTTCCCCCCCCGAGAGCTCCTGCGGCTTGTGATGGACCCTCTCCTCCAGTCCCACGCTCGTCAGAAGCTCCACCGCCCTCTCCCTCGCCCGCTTCCAGGGCGTCCCGCCTATCAACCCCGGCATCATCACATTCTCCAGGGCCGTGAACTCCGGCAGGAGATGATGGAACTGGAACACAAAGCCGATCTGCCGGTTCCGGAATGCTGCCCGCTCCCCGTCGGAGAAGGAGAAGACATCTTCGCCCGCGATCAAGACCTTCCCCTCGCTCGGCCGATCCAGCGTCCCGAGGATGTGCAGAAGGGTGCTTTTCCCGACGCCCGAAGCGCCCTGGATCGCGAGGATTTCCCCGGCGGGCACGTCGAGATCGACACCGCCCAAGACCTCGATCACGACCCCGGGCATCGAGAATCGCTTGGTGAGCCCGCGCGCACAGATGACCATCTCACTCATGCCGGATGGCCTCGACCGGATCGAACCGCGATGCCCACCACGCCGGGATCAGTGTCGCCAGGGCGCTGAGCGCCAAAACGGCGAGCTCGATCGCGAGCACGTCGCCCGCCTCTACGCGCACGGGAAGAGTGTCGATGAAGTAGACGTCGCCCGGCAGCTTGATGAACTTGTACCGCTCGAGGAGCCAACAGAGAGTCAGCCCGACGGCCGTGCCGATTAGCATCCCGATCGCCCCGATCGCCACTCCCTCAAGAACGAAGAGCCGGCGGATCGTCGCTTCGGTCGTTCCCATCGACTTGAGGATCCCGATTTCCCGCCGTTTCATCTTGACGAGCATGATCTGCAGCGACGCCACGTTGAAAGCCGCCACGAGGACGACCAGCACCAGGATCACGAACATGACCCGCTTCTCCGTCTGCATCCACGAGAACAGGTTCGCGTTCAGATTGATCCAGTCGTTCGTCCGGTACGGGAATCCCCCGACCTCGACGAGGATCTCCTCTGCGATCTGGGGCGCCCGATACATGTCCCTCACCTTGATCTCGAGGGCCGTGACCCTGTCGCCAAGGTCGAAGAACTCGCGCGCCTGCGCGATGTCGATGAAGGCCATTCCCGCGTCGTACTCGTACATCCCGGAGCGGAAGATTCCGGAGACGACGAATGTGCGGACTTTGGGAACGAATCCCAGGGGCGTCGGGGCGGTGCCCTTCGGGGAGATCAGCTGCACCTTCTCGCCGATCGTGAGGCCCAGGCCATCCGCAAGATGAACGCCCAGTACGATCCCGGGAGTCTCTCCCGGAGCGGGCGTCAATGGCGGAGCGCCAGGAACGGTCTCCATGTAGCGCGAGACGTCGGTCACCCGGTCCTCGCGCGCCGGATCGATTCCCTTCACGACGCCGCCGTCCGCGCGGCCGTTTGCGACCATCATCGCCTTGGCGTAAACGAAGGGCGAAACTGCAACGACATCCCCGAGCCGCTCGATCCGCTCCGCCAGTGAATCGGCCCGAGCGATCCCGTCTTCCCCGTACCGGAGCAGAATCACGTGAGCGTTCGTGCCCACGATCCGGGTCTTCACCTCGCGCTCGAAACCGTTCATCACCGCCAAGACCACAATCAAGGCCATCACCCCCACCGTGACGGCCCCCACCGTGATCAGCGTGATGAACGACAGAAAGAGCCTGCCCCGATGGGGCAGGAGATGCCGGCGGGCAACGAACAGCTCAAAACGCACCGCTCAGTCCACGTCAAAGACGAGGGGATCGGCCTCGTCGGGAACCGGGGTCGGGTAGGCTCCGGAGAAGCAGGCGAGGCAGTAGGAGTGCGGCGCAGAGACGGCCGCCTTCAGGTCGTCCGTCGTGAGATAGCCCAGGGTCGTCGCCCCGATAAACTGCCTGATCTGCTCGATTTCGAGCCGGCTGCCGATCAGCTCGGCCTTTCGCGGCGTGTCGATCCCGTAGTAGCAGGGGTTCATGATCGGCGGACTCGACACGCGGAAATGCACCTCACGCGTCCCCGCGCGGTTCAACAGGCGCACGAGTTGCCGGCTCGTGGTCCCCCGCACAATCGAGTCGTCCACGACGACGACCCTGCGATCTTTCAAGATGTCATGAACGGGATTGAACTTGACCCGGACCGCGTCCACGCGCGATTGCTGCCCGGGCCGGATGAAGGTCCGCCCGACGTAGTGGTTTCGGATCAGGCCCAACTCCATAGGGATCCCGGCCTCCTCCGCATAGCCGAGCGCGGCGCTATTCGATGAATCCGGCACCGAGATCACACAATCCGCCAGGGCGGGATGCCGGCGAGCGAGCAGCCGGCCAAGCTCGCGCCGGACTGCGTTCACACTCTCCCCGAAGACGCGCGAATCGGGCCGCGAGAAGTAGATCTGCTCGAACATGCAGTAGGCGTGGTTCTGCCCGGTGCGTTCCATCCGGCTCTCCAGGCCGCCGTCCTTCAGGATGACCATCTCCCCGGGGGCGACTTCCCTGACCGTCTGCGCGCCCAGAATGTCGAAAGCGCAGCTCTCGGAGGCGATCAGGTACATCCCATCGAGGTATCCGATGGAGAGCGGCCGGAAACCATGCGGGTCGCGGTAGCCGATGATCGTGCGCTCGTTCATCACGAGACAGCTGATCGCCCCTTCAACCTGGCCGACCGCTTCAAGGAATCGCTCCTCGAGCGTGCGGCCCTTCGAGCGCGCGATGAGGTGCAGGACGACCTCCGAGTCAGTTGTGGTCTGAAAGAGCGAGCCATCGCGCTCCATCTTCCGGCGCAGCGCAACGCCGTTCGTCAGGTTCCCGTTGTGAGCGATCGCGAGCTTGCCACCCTTGTAATCCACGAGAATCGGCTGGACGTTGCGTAGCTTCGTCGCCTTGCCCGTCGTCGCGTAGCGGTTGTGCCCGATCCCCATGAAGCCGTCCATCTGGTTGCGGATCGACTCCGGGAATACATCGGAGACAAGGCCGAGACCTCGGTGGATGCGTGTCTTTTCGCCGTTGTGGACGACGATTCCCGCCCCCTCTTGCCCTCGGTGCTGGAGGGCGTAGAGGCCGTAGTAGATCATGTCGGCCACATTGCCGCGGCCATAGATCCCGAAGACCCCGCACTCCTCGTGAAGCGAATCGCGTTCCATCGCGCCTTTCTCTCTCCTACGCGGCGGGCAGCCAGGGAACCGGCTCGTCCTGGGTGATCCGGCGGAAGTCTTCCAGGTGGGGGTGAACGAGCAACCCCTCCCTGGGGCCGCGACAGAGGACCGCCTGTTCGCTCAAGCGGCGCCTCGCCGATGCATCCTCGTCCTGCCACAGGAGGGCCCAAACGGTGCCGCGAGCGAGTCGCCAACCACTTCCCCCGGAGGGTAGCAGTATCCGGACCCTTCGAGCGAGGTCCCGTTCCGGGTCCCACGCGAGGAAGATCTCATAGCCGGAGCCACCCATCAGCGCCCCGCCCAGAGCGGACGCGGGCTGTCCCGGGAGGCGCACCAACGCCGCTTCCTTGTTTGGATTCCAGATCTCACCGGTCCGCCGGATTCGGTCAAGCACGGGCGCCGGATCCTCGTCCGCGGGACCGTGCATCTCCCAGAGCACGCTCCTTCGCAGGGACGCGAGGCGCGTCCCAAAGCCGAGCGAATGCTGCAGGCATTCCCTCGCCGTCAGAGCCGTCGGGTCGGCGTTGCGGAGAGATACAAGAATCTGGGTGCACGAGGGCATGGTCATGCGATCGCCTCCACGAGAGCCCGGAAGATCGCGAGCCCCGGCCCAGGTCCCTCGGGTTCGCTGGACGCGCCGGTTCCCAGATGATCGGGCACGGAAGCGCGAATCACGGCGCGTTCTGGATGGGGCATCAGGGCCAACACGTTCCCCGCACGATTCGTGATCCCGGCAGCGGCGTGAAGGCTCCCATTCGGGTTCCATGGGAAATCGGCTGTTGGCCCTCCGGATGGCGCGTTGTACGTCAAGGCCACGTGGTCCGCGAAACGGCGCCTCACCGCATCGTCTCGCGTCGCGAATCGTCCCTCGCCGTGAGCCACCGGCATCGGGAGGAGTTCGTCCGGGAGATTCTTCGTGAAGAGACACCGGGAGGCCGCCGCTCCCTTCCCAAGCAGGACCCATCGCGTGTAGTAACCGTCGCGGCCCGGCATCCGATTGGGGGCCAAGACGACCTCGAGACGCCCTTCCTCGATTCCCGGGACGAGCCCGGCCTCGACGAGCACCTGCGCCCCGTTGCAGATCCCGAGCACCGGGATGCCCTCGGCGGCCCGGCGCTCCACGACCTCAAGCACGCTCAGGCGGGCGGCGACCGCACCGGCCCGGATCCGGTCCTGGTAGGAAAACCCGCCGGGGATCACGTAGGCCGCATAGCGGGCGAGGTGCGGCGCGGGGAGATTCCAGCGTACGATTTCTGCCGTTCCGCCTGCCGCGACGATTGCCCGGGCCGTCTCGGCCTCGCAGTTGCTTCCCGGAAGCTGGAGAACGCCGATCGTGCGATTCAGGCAATTCCTCCTTCGATCCAAGGACCGAGTCTGCCCGCCCACGCGCGCCAGAGAGGCGCGACCTCAAGGTCAAACGCAACGCGAGAACCCTCCCTCACCTCGACCCGCGGTTCTCCGAGGATCTCCCCGATCGGGACCGTCTCAACCCCCGCACCCCGAAGCAGGCGCGCGAACTCACCCTCCCGCTCCGCGTCGATCTCCGTCAGAAATCCTCCGCTCTCGCTGAGGAGGGCCTCGGTTGGGGCAAGATCGAGCCCGCCGAGATCCAGGCGAACCCCGAGTCCGGTCGGCCCCTCTTCGTACAGGAGACACTCAATCGCGCCGACCAAGAGCCCCCCCGCGGCGAAGTCGTGGCAGGACCGCACGAGCCCCCGCTCGATCGCGGCCAGAAGAGCATAGATGCGGGCCCCCTCGGAGACAGGATCAGGGCGCGGAGGCGCGCCGCATCCCCCGAGCAGGTCCAGGGCCGGGGAGCCTCCCCACTCGGGGGCGAGCTTGGCGATCAGGTGGACACGGTTTCCGGGCTTCTGGAAGCGGGGTCGGAGCGCGCGCCGCCAATCGTCGAGGAGGCCGAAGCAGGCGATGACCGGGGTCGGTTTGTTCCGCCGCCCGCCTGCCGACTGGTTGTAGAAGGAGACGTTGCCGGAGACGATCGGCAGGGCGTGTCCGCGATCCTCGGGAAGCCCCAGTCCGACGCATGCATCGCGCATCCCCGTGAGCGCCTGCTCGAACTCCCAGAGGCACTCTGGGTCTTCAGGCGATCCGAAGTTCATGCAATCGGTGAGCGCCCTCGGCCGCGCTCCCACCGCGACGACGTTTCGCACCGCCTCAATGACGGTCGCCGCGGCGCCGCCGTACGGATCCAGGTCGCACCATCGCTCATTGCCGTCGAGGCTCACGGCCACACCGAGCGTGGCGCCCTCGATCGGCCTGCACACCCCAGCGTCGGCTGCGCCCGGGCGCAAGAGCGCCTCGCCGCGGACTTCCGCATCGTAATGACGGTAGATGTGCGCCCGACTGCAAAGGGCGGGATGCGCAAGAAGCTTGCTGAGGAAATCACCCCAATCCGAGGGCTCCCGGAGCGTCCCCCGTTTCCGTGAGATTGTTCGCGCGCGAACGGGACGATCGAGAACAGGCGTTTCACCGAGGACTGCGAAGGGCAGCTCGACGATCACCTCCCCCTTCCAGCGGACACGATAGATTGGATCCGACACGACGCGGCCCACGACGGCCGCGCAGGCCCCGGGGTAGATTCCCGGGAGATCGAACGACTCGTTGTAAATCGCAAGAACCTCCGGGACGATTCGCGCGGGCAGCGCCCAGACGAACCGCTCCTGCGTCTCGCCGATCAGCAGATGTTCCGGCCGGATTCCCTCCTCTGCGGACGGCAAGAGATCGAGATCGATCTCGGCGCCGAATCCCCCCGCAAGGACCAGCTCCGACGAGGCACCGCCGAATCCCCCTGCCCCCAGGTCCTTGAAACCCGCCTCGCAAGTACGATCCGCAAGCAGATCCCAGACAACCTTCGTCGCTTCCACCAGGACTCGCTTCAGGAATGGATCGTGGATCTGCACCGCGCCAAGGTTGGCGTCCGCGGAGTTCTCATCGAGAACCTGGGAGGCGAAGGAAGCGCCGCCGAGGCCCGAGCGATCGGTCGGCTTCCCCACGAGGACGACCATGTACGGCTCGCCTCGGGCCGCCTCGGGGGCGCGGCTTCGGAGAATTCGGTCCGTCCGCGCGATCCCGACGGCGACGACATTGACGAGGCAGTTGTCGTCGTAACACCGGTCGAACCCGACGTCCCCGCCCAGATTCGGGACCCCCAACGCATCACCGTATTCCCAGATCCCGCGCACGACGCCCCGCGCGACCGCGCGGGCGGTCTCGCCCTTCACCCCGTCGAAGTCGCCAAATCTCAGGCCGTCCAGAACGCCGATCACATCGGCGCCCATGCAGTAGACGTCCCGTACGATCCCGCCGATCCCGGTCGCCGCACCCTCTATGGGCAACAGCTGCGAAGGATGGTTGTGGCTCTCGTGGGCGACCACCAGGGCGCGGCGCGCCCCCCTCCACTCCCCGATGTCAATCACCCCCGCGTCCTCGCCAGGCCCGATCAATACGTGCGGCGCGAGCGGGGGCAGCAGGGTCTTCAGGAAGCGGCGGCTGCTCTTGTAGGAACAGTGCTCGCTGTAGGCGACGTCGAGCAGGAACGCCTCGGCAATCGTCAGGTTTCGTTTCAGCCGCCACGAGACGGCCGTCAGCTCCGCAGCGTCGGCTCGGATTCCGTGGCCGCGCAGAGCGCCGGCGAGAGCTTCCGCAGAGCCGTCCAAAAACGGCAGGCTCTCGCTCACGCCCGCCGGCCCCACTCGCTCGCCAGGACTCGCTCGAAGATCGGTCCGAGGTTGCTCAGATATGACGCGGGATCGAAGAGCCGATCGACGCCTTCGCTCGCAAGCGCCGCCAGGATCTCCGCGTCTTCGAGCAAACGCGCCCGGAACGACCCGCCGCCATCCCACGCCTCCATCGCGTGTCCCTGCACGATCCGATACGCCCGTTCCCGGTCGCCCAGAGCTTCCGTCAGGGCGAGGAGCACCTTCTGCGAGAAGATGAGCCCCCCCGTCGCCTCGATGTTTCGACTCATCGCCTCAGGACGAACGACGAGGCCGCTCACGACATAATGCATCCTGTCGATCATGTAATCGAGAAGCGTGAAGGAATCGGCGATGGCAACCCGCTCCGCCGAGGAGTGGCTGATGTCCCGCTCGTGCCAGAGCGCCACATTCTCAAGCCCCACCTGCGCATACGAGCGCATCAGCCGCGAAAGCCCGGCGATCCGCTCGCAGATGACCGGGTTTCTCTTGTGCGGCATCGCGGACGATCCCTTCTGCCCCGGGGCGAACGGCTCTTCAACCTCCCGCACCTCGGTTCTCTGCAAATGGCGGATCTCCGTCGCCCAGCGTTCGCAGCTGCTCCCCATCCCCGCAAGAACCGAGAGGAGGTGGGCATGCCGGTCCCGGGGTACGACCTGGGTCGCCACGGGTTCCGGGCGCAGACCGAGCCGACGAAGGACGCCGTCCTCGACCGCGGGAGCGAGATGCGCCGCCGTCCCGACCGCCCCGGAGAGCTTCCCGAAACGGATCCCCTCGCGCGCATCTTCCAGGCGGCGGGCTTGCCGCTCGGCCTCGGCGTACCACCCCAGAATCTTGAAGCCGAATGTGATCACTTCGGCGTGGATGCCGTGGGTTCTCCCGATCATCGGGAGGTCCCGGTAACGAACTGCAAGAGCGCGCAGCGTCGCGCCGAGATCCTCCCAACCGGCCAGGATCTCCCCGATCGCGGATTCGAGGATGAGGGCCTGCGCCGTGTCGACGAGGTCCGAGGATGTCATCCCATAATGGAGCCAGCGCTTCTCGGCGCCCAGATCCTCCCCGACGCTCGTCAGGAACGCGATCACATCGTGCTGGAGGGTTCGCTCGAGCTCGTCGATCCGTCCTGGCCGGATCCGCGCCTTGCTCCGAACGGCGGCCGCAGTGCCCGGAGGCGCCGTGGCAATCGCCTCCAGCGTCTCAAGATGGGCGAGCTCTACCCTGAGCCAGCTTACGTAACGGTTCTCGTCGCCGAAAAGTCGCCCCATCCCGGCGCGGGTGTACCGTGCGATCAACCCTGCTGACCTCCCTGTTTCGCAACCGCCTCCAGACGGATCCGTACCTCGCTCTGCTTCCCCCCCCGTTCGATCTTCAAGGTGATGACGTCCCCGACCGGCTCCCCGAACACCAAACGCAGCACTCTCCCCAGACACCAACCCTCTTTCCGCTTCGACGCCCAGAA
>CAZNRY010000028.1:0-19141 GCA_964575675.1 uncultured bacterium | reverse complement strand
CCGACGGCGGCTCCGAAGATAAACCGCTGCGCTTGCGCCAGCCTCGAAACCTCTTCGCCGTTCACGGCCAGAATCAGGTCGCCGATTTGCCCTCCCGCCCGATCCGCCGGACTCTGATCCTCCAACTCGTGCACGAAGAGACCGCGCCCCTCGCGGAGGTTGTAGTAGGCGGCGAGATAGGGCGTAACCTCCATGACCCGCAATCCGATCCAGATCTGGCGGACCCCGCCGTATTGTAGAATCTCGCGCACCACCCGAGAGGCGACGTTGATCGGGATTGCGAAGCCGATCCCGAGCGATCCGCCCGATTCCGTGAAGATGAACGTGTTGATTCCGATCACCTTCCCATCGCCGTTGACCAACGGCCCCCCGGAGTTGCCGGGATTGATCGCCGCATCGGTCTGGACCATGTTCTTGTAGATGCCCGTACCGTCGCCCGAGGACTGGATGTCGCGTCCCTTGGCGCTGATCACGCCCGCCGTGACGCTCGGCTGATAGTCGTTCAGGAGGAATCCGAAGGGGTTGCCGATCGCGATCGCCCATTCCCCGACGAGGATGTCATCGGAATCGCCCAGGGGAGCCACGGGAAGGTTCTCTCCGCTGATTCGCAGAACCGCAAGATCGTAGGACGGATCGGAACCGATCACCTTCGCGTCGAAGGTTCGCCCGTCGGTGAGGCTCACCTTGATCTGCTCCGCGCCGTGCACGACGTGCTCGTTCGTGAGGATCACGCCGGCGCGGTCGATGACGAACCCGCTGCCGAGGCTGGGCACGCGCTGCCGGTAGATAGGCGCGGGAATGTAGCGATCAAAAAAGTAGCCGAATCGATCCGCGGGCACCTGGCCGCGCACGAAGCGGGTCTGAACCACGCTGATCGAGACGACGGCGGGACCGACCGTTTCGGCCGCTCTAACGACCGCATTGCGCCGCTCCTCGCCGAAGGAGCGCGTCGCCGGCTCCTCCTCTCGGACTCGGACGGTATCGGGCGATCCCTCCGGCCGCCCGCTCGCCGCGCTGTCGGCGCTCGTGGCCGATGTCTGATGGATCGGCGAAACCTGCGGGCGAGCGTGCCAAAGCGCCCATACAAGAGCTCCGACGAGGATTCCTCCGAGGAAGAGGATTACGGGAAGCAGGGCGCGATTCGCCCCGCCCGAGGACGGTCTCGATTCGATGCTCATCAGGACCCTCGCGCCTCCTTCGCCTTCGCCTCGACCTGCTTCCAATCATCGAGGAAGAGCTGGATCCCACGATCCGTCAGCGGATGCCGAAAGAGCTGATCGAAGACCGCGATCGGCATCGTAGCGACGTGCGATCCCGCGAGAGCCGCCTCGACCACGTGCATCGGGTGGCGAATGCTGGCCGCCAACACTTCTGTCGGGAGATCCTGCACCTCGTAGATCTCGATGATCTGACGCAGGACCTCGAGTCCCTCCTGAGCGATGTCGTCGATCCTGCCGATGAACGGGCTGACGTAGGTCGCTCCGGCCTTTGCGACGAGAAGCGCCTGTGCGGGACTGAAGATCAAGGTCGCATTCGTCCGGATCTTCTCCTTCGACAGCGCGTGAATGGCGCGCACCCCTTCCCGGCACATGGGGATCTTGACGACGATGTTCGGGGCGATTCGCGAGAGCTCGCGCCCCTCTCTGATCATCCCCTCGAAGTCCTCGGCGACTACCTCCGCGCTGATCGGTCCGGGGACCGCCTGGCAGATCTTCTCAAGCGTCGCCCTCCAGTCACCGGTCTCCCTGGCGAGAAGGGATGGATTCGTGGTCACCCCGTCCACCACTCCGAGTTGCGCCCGCTCCCGGATCTGCTCCAGATTCGCCGTGTCGAGAAAGAACTTCATACGCGTCCCCCTTCCCTTGATTCCGCAGAATAGCACAGGGGTGGGAGGCGCGAAACGACGCGGCGTTGCAGACTTCCCGTGGCTCGTGCAGATTGCAACCCCCCCCCGGGGCGGAGCTCGCGAAACCGCGCGCAGATGCAGCTTCCGGCAGGAACACTTCTGGTAACCCTACCGGGCGTGAACCGCGCCACCCTCGCCCTTCTCTGCCTTCTTACGCTTGCCACGCCCGCCACGGGCACGCGCATGGATGAGAACTACCCGAAGCTCCTCGTCTACTCCTCGGCGATCGGGCAGCTGCCTGCGGCTACGCAGGACTCGCTCAGCTGGTACGACATCCTCGTGTGCTACGACCGGCCCGAGGTCATTCAGTCGCTCCGGGCGCGCAACCCGGGGCTTCGCTGCCTCTGGAGCGTCCAGCCCCAATTCGCGACGCCTCCGGCGGGGGACAACCCTTGGTGGATGCCGGACACCCTCTGGAGCCCTTCGCGGCTCATCCAGTACTACGCGCAGAAGAATGACTGGTACCTCCGCGACACGGCGGGACAAGTGATCACCGATGGGTCTTCCTACGTCCTGAACTGGACCCGGCATTGCCCGGCCGGGACCTTCGGCAGCGCCAAGGGACTCCGTGCGGCTGAATGGGTCGCCTCGCGGGCGTTGCCGCAGATCGCCCTCTCGCGCCGGTACTGGGACGCCTGGTCGTGGGATTCCGGCACGGCATACAACGGCTTCATGTTCGAGATTCTCGCCGACTGCCTCGGCTCCTACGGTTGGCCGCTCTATACGCAAGCTGATCCCGACCGGGACGGCGTCGCCGAGGGCGTCTACAGCGCGTGCAGCACGAGCGGCTCAGAGGATCCCCTCAGTCTGCTGATGCGCGAGGAGAATGACGTCTTCTACGGCCTTCTGGAGGCGGCGTTCCCATCCGACTTCGTCTTCCTGATCAACGAGAACAACGAGTACATCGGCCCATCATGGCGGACGCGTCTCTCGGGGATGAAGTTCGAGAACTGGATGCGCTCTTCCAACCCCAGCTGGCACGACTGGTGGGATTGGTTCTATGGTCTCACGCCTCCTTGGGCGCCCACTGAGAACTGGGGCGCAGGCTACGCCTGGGCGGAATCTCAATTCGACGGCCCAGTCGCCGACGGAATGAAGGGTTGGGATCTTTCGTTCATCCAGGTTTGGGAGGAGCCGACTTTCTCGGAGGATGAGAATCTCAGGCAGATGAGGTGGGGCCTCGGCACGGCGATGCTCGGGGACGGCTACTTCACCTACACGAAGGACCAGAAGTACCCGAAATGGCAGCGGGAATTCGACTGGGACATCGGTCTG
The DNA here is from genome assembly GCA_964575675.1 of uncultured bacterium. Taxonomy (GTDB): domain Bacteria; phylum Eisenbacteria; class RBG-16-71-46; order CAIMUX01; family VGJL01; genus CAZNRY01. The sequence goes on along the minus strand of CAZNRY010000028.1, from coordinate 15,960 downwards.
CCGCTCGGCCCCTTCGCCCGCGAGATCGAATCATCCGCCGACACGCTCTACGTCCGCCTCTTCGAACGCGGAATGGTGGAGGTCAATCCCTACGACCGGCAGGTCTCCGGGGTGCCAGCCCGCGACAGTCGCTTCACCTTCTGGCTTCCAGTCACAGATCTCGCCGCCGAGCCGCTCGACGGTTCCTCCCTCCGCGCAGCGTGGACCGCCCCGGAAGGGGAAGAGAACGAGGCCGATTCCTTCGAACTTCGCCACGCCACCGCTCCGATCACGCTGGAGAACTGGGACCAGGCGACCCCCTACCCCGGCGGTCCGTTCGCCGCCGCGCCGGGGTCCGGCGTATCGGCCATCCTCACCGGACTGCAGTCGGGAACCCGCTACCATCTCGCCGTCCGCACCCGGACGCGAGGCCGCGCCGAGCCGATTCTCTCGAATCCGTGCAGCGTCGAGACCCCGGCCGTGCTCGATCGCACCGCCCCGTCCGCGATTATCGATCTGAGCCCGGGCGCGTCGGGGCAATCGTGGATCCAGCTCACATGGACCGCCACCGGCGACGACGGCACGCTCGGCACCGCTTCGAGCTATCTACTGCGCTACCTACCGGACGGCACGATCGGATCCGAAGAAGATTGGGCCCTCGCCCTCCGCGCGGGAGGTCTTCCGACCCCGCATGCCTCCGGTTTCTCCGAGTCGTACTTTCTGACGAGCCTTTCCGCGGGTCGGTCGTACGGGATCGCCGTGCGAGCGATCGATGACGCCGGCGCCCTCTCGCCGCTCCACCCACCGGTCCACGCCCAGACCGCATCCTCTCCCCCGCCGGATGAAGTCGCCCCTTCCGCCATCGCGGACCTCTCTGCGACCGCAGACGGCGCCGGGATGCTCTTCCTCGCATGGACCGCCCCCGGCGACGACGGCACGACGGGCCGCGCGGCGGCCTATGCGGTGCGCATTCGCGCGGAGCTCGCGATCGAAACCGAGGGCGAGTGGGAGGCCGCGACGGCGCCCCCTGCCGCTCCGCCCACCCCGAGCTCGAGCGGTTCGCGTGAGACGATGCGTCTCGCCTCCCTGATACCCGGACATTCCTATGGAGTTGCGGTCAGGGCCATGGACGAAGCGGGGAACGTGGCCCCCCTGTCGAATCCGACCCTCGCGGCGGCAGGCGAAGATGAGCCACCGCCCCCTCCACCCCCTATTCTCGACCTGACGCCGCCCGCCGCCGTCGCCGACCTCACGCCCGCGGCCATCGGCGACACGTTCGTCGTCCTTCAATGGACGGCCCCGGGGGACGATGGTCTTTGGGGAACCGCCGCGCTCTTCGAACTCCGTCTCCTTGCGGGCGGCAGGATCACGGGGGAAACTTCCTGGCTCGACGCAGACCCGGTCGCTGCCTCTCTCCTCCCGGTCCCCGGCGCTGCGGGGACCGCGCAGACCTGCCGCCTGAACGGGCTCATCCCACGCCAATCGTATGGAGCAGCCGTGCGGGCGCGCGATGAGGCGGGAAACCTCGGTGGGCTCGCCGCCGGTCTCCTCTTCGAGACGCTGGGACCTGCGCCTCCGCCGCCTCCTTCTCCGCCGCTGCCCCCAAACGCGGTCGACGACCTCCGGCAGGCCGAAGCCGAAACAACCTCGGTCCTTCTCGTCTGGACGGCTCCTTCGGACGCGGGCGCCCGTGCCGTATCGCGCTATCAGCTTCGCATCGCCGCGGAGGGGACTCCCGATTCCGCGCTCTGGACGGCAGGCTCGGACCTCGCCGCCCTCCCCCGGCCCGCTACGCCCGGGGCGATCGACTCGTTCCGCGTCGCGGGGCTCATCCCTTCCAGCCGTTATGGCTTCATCCTGCGCAGCGAGGACGAGGAGGGGACACTCTCGCCACCCTCGAACGCGCTCTGGGCCATCACCGCCGATCCCCCTCCCCCGCCGCCTCCGCCCCCTCCGCCTTCTGCGCCGGCGCCGCCCGGGCCGATCACCGATCTCGCGCTCGAGAGCTTGGGCGAAGACTCGGCGCTGGTCGCCTGGACCGCGCCGGGGGATGACGGAAGCGTTGGGCGCGCCGCACGCTACGAAGCGCGCGTGCGGATCGGCGCGCCGATCGAAAGCGAGAGTGATTGGTTGACGTCTTCGATCCCCGACACGGCAGGGCTCGGCCGTCCACTTCCTGCTGGTACGCGGCAGCAGTGGGTGCTGCTCGGTCTCGTGCCCGAGACGACCTACTCGATCGCCATCCGCGCGGTGGATGACTCGAACCTCGTCTCCGCCCTCTCGAATCCGCTCCAATGGACGACCGCCCCGCCCCCCCCGTCGATGGGACCCGGCGTGGTCTTGAACATCGCGAGCTTGGCGCAAGGGACCGATTGGGTCGATCTCGCGTGGACCGCTCCCGAGGCCGGCCTCGACGGGTCGAGCCCGACCCGCTACCGGCTCGCCCTGCGCCCCGGCGGACACGAGATCCGGAGCGAGGACGATTGGAGCGGATCGGAGGAGCGTTCCGACGGTCTTCCCTTCCCGGCGCGTTCGGGGGAGCGACAGAGCTGTCGGATCAACGGGCTCGACCCTTCGCGCTGCTATGCGGTCTCGCTTCGAGCAGAGGACCAAGACGGCCACCGCGGTTCGATCGCCGCAGGGCCCGTCGTCATGACCCTTTCGTCGTCATTGCCGACCCAACCCTCGGGCGGACTCGATTCTCGCCCCGCGCCGATCGCCGATCTAGCCGCGGCGGAGGTGGGAGCCTCGTGGGTGGATCTTGTGTGGACCGCGGTGGGGGATGACAGCCTCGCCGGGACCGCCGACCTCTACATGATGCGAGCGCGCCGCGGCGGCCCGCTCGCCCAGGATTCGGAATGGACGCTCGCGGAGGCGGTCGAGGGCCCCGTCCCCGCGCCAGCGGCCGCAGGTACCGCGCAGGCCTTTCGTCTGACGGGCCTCCTGCCAGGCTCGGAGTACGCGATCGCACTCCGCGCGGTCGATCCCTCCGGCTGGGTCTCCCCATTCGCTCCCGGCATCCAGGTCCGCGTCATCCCCTATGTTCCGGTTCCCCCACCGGTCCCGGATCCGATCAGTGCCGTCGAGGTTGGAACGACCAGCGCCCTTCTCCAGTGGGTCCAAGTCGGTTCCGCCGGGGAACCCAACGGGGTCGCCTCGTACACGCTTGCGATCTCCACGCAACCGGTGGACGAGTCGACTTGGCCCCGACTCGCGAAGGCGCCCGCCCCACCCCGCCCCACCGCTGCCGGCGAGCTGGTGACGTTTCGCTGCGAGAACCTCGAGGAGGCAACCGAGTACTGGGCCGCCCTCCGCACACGGAGTCCGGAAGGCCTCGTCTCGTCAGCCCTCGCGGTCGCGCGCTTCGCCACCCGGCCGCTTGATCTCGCGCCGCCCGAGCCCCCGAGCGATCTCGGCATCGCCGGATTCCCGGAGGATGGGCAAGTCCTCCTACGTTGGATCCCCTCGCCGTCCCCCACGGTTGCGGGGTACTACGTCTACGGCAGCTCGGACGGCGGTGACTGGACCCGGATCGAGACCGAACCGCTCAATGCCGCGGCGACCGAAGCGCGCGTCCCGGCCGAAAGCGCGGCCTTCGCAGTCTCCGCCGTCGACCGCTTCGGCAGCGAGGGAACGCTGTGCGAGCCGGTCTATCTCGCCGCATCCCGACTTGTGCTTCGTGGACCGTTCCCTCATCCCGTCACGAGCTCATGCAGATTCGAGATCGACCTTCCGAGCGACTTGCTCTACTCCCGCATCTCGCTGAAGATCCTTGATGCTCGCGGGATCGAGATCCGAACGCTCATGAACGGCGCGCCGGGTTCCGGTGGCTTCGTCGAGACGACATGGGACCGAAGGGATGAGGAAGGACGCGTCGCCGCAGCGGGGTTCTACCTCGTCCTGCTGGATGCGGGGGGCCGGCAGCTCCGCCGGCAGATCTTCCTCTCGCCGTGAGGCGTATCCGAGGAGCCGCGCGGGAAACTTCCGTGGCTCAAGACCCCGACGGCCACGGCGGATCGTAGCCGACCCGCTCAAGACACAGCCCGGCGGAAGGCGCGGGAGGGGCGGCAAGCTGCCGCGACCTTCCCTCGATGATCGCCTGCATCCGGTCGGCTCCACCCCCGCCGGAGCATGATTCCCTGAGGAGCGTCCCCACAAGGGTCCGCACCATCTTGTAGAGGAAGTGGTCGGCCCGGATCGTCAGCTGGATCCCCGCCTCCCAGCAATCCCAATCTGCGCGGAGAATCGCGCACCGGGGATCCACTTGATCCGAACTCGCGCTGGCGAACGAGGTGAAGTCGTGGCGGCCCAGAATCGCACCGCTCGCCTCTCGCAGGAGGGCCAGGGCGGGAACTTCGTGCGGTCGCCAAGCACGATCGCGCAGAAGGGCAGAGGGGTCTTCCAGAATCCGGTAGCGGTACTCGCGCCACATCGCCGCGCGCCTCGCGTGGAAATCTTCCGGGGCTTCTTCCATTCGCCGGACCCGCAGCTCGCGCCCGCAGATCCCCTCGACGCCGCGGACCGCCCGCCGGCAATCGACCGGCGAATCGCAGCGGAAGCTCGCGACCTGCCCTCGCGCGTGCACGCCCTGATCGGTCCGTCCCGCGCCCGTCGTGCGGATGGTCTGCCGTGTCACGAGCGTGAGAGCGCGGTCGATCTCTCCCTGAACGGTCCGCAGCTCCGCCTGAATCTGCCAACCGTGGAAGGCGCCGCCATCGTACTCAATCTGAAGGCGATAGACATGCATCCGCCGTCTCTCCCGCATGGAGACGCTCTGCGATCTGAACGGCGTTCCACGCGGCCCCCTTTCTAAGATTGTCCGCGACGATCCAGAGCTCCACGATCCGAGCGTTCGAGCGATCGCGCCGGATGCGCCCGACCCACACGTCGTTGCTCCCAGCCTTCTCGCGCGCGGTCGGATAGAGCTGCCGGGCGGGATCGTCCAACACGCGGAGCCCCGGGGCGCCCTCCAAGCACGCCACGACCTCTTGTCGCTCGACCTCGCGCCCGAGCTCGACGTGAACCGCTTCGCTGTGCCCCACATCCACCGGCACCCTCGCGCAGGTGGGATGAACGGCGAGGTTTTGCATCGAGAGGATCCGTCTTGTCTCGACGATCAGCTTCTCCTCCTCCCGCGTGAACCCGTCGTCGAGAAAAACGTCGCACTGCGGAATCACGTTGCGGTCGATTCCGTGAGGGAAGGCCTCGGGCCCGGGATCCCGTCCGTCCCGCTCCGCGGTCAGCGCATCGATCCCCTTCTGTCCACGCCCCGACACAGACTGGTAGGTCGCCACATGGACCGAATGCAGACCGAATGCGCGCGCGAGGGGCGCAAGAACGACGACGAGTTGGATCGTGGAGCAGTTCGGGTTGGCGATCGCTCCCCGCCGGGCTGGAATCGTCTCCGCATTGACCTCGGGAACCACGAGCGGAACGCACGGGTCGCGCCGGAATGCACTGGAGTTGTCGACTGCCCAGATCCCGCGCTCCGCGATCATCGGCACATAGGCGCGGCTCACATCCGCGCCGGCGGAGAGGAGGATCAGGTCGAACCCGCGAAGCCGCGATTCATCCAGAAGCTCGACCTCGATCGCATCGCCCCAGGGCCCCTCCGCGTCGATCCTCAGACCGGCCGAACGCGGCGAAGCGAATCCGCGCAATGCGGAGATCGGCAGGTCGATTTCCCGCAGGCACCGGACCATCGTCCGCCCGACGGCGCCGGTGATCCCCACGATCCCGACGCTCCACTGCCTTGCCATGGCTCAATCTCCCTCAACGGTTCAACGTCGCGCGCACCAGGATCGTGTAGTATCGCCTACCCGCAGTCCACGGTTCAATCCACGCGCCGCTCTGCCCGTAGAAGAGGGGATTCCAGCGTGACGCAAAGAGACGCGCTACCTCGGATCGCCTCAACTGGTGGACATGGTGGGGGTCCGATGTGGCGATCCCCCTCCCGCGTCCCAGCGGCGTCGAGAGCCACAGGACGCCGCCGGGAGCCAGCGCGAGCGCGATCCCCCGCCAAAACGACTGGTCACTTTGCAGGTGCTCCAGGATCTCGAAGGCGACGATCCCATCAAAGAGGCCCAGGCCTCCCTCCCACCCGCCCCGCTCGACGTCGCAGCATCCGTAGGAAATCTTCGGGCCCGCATAGTACCGCATCGCCCAATCGATCGCTTCGCGCGATCGATCGATTCCAACAATCTGGCCGACCGAAGAGCCGGCCGCCAGTTCGTGGCACCCGTAACCCGTCCCGCATCCCAGATCAAGGACGCGCCCGCGCAGACGAGCGCCAGCGAGAGCGTAACGCGCCCGGTGCTCCCGCAACATCCCGTCTTCCCCTCGACGAGCCGGAGGGAAGACCCTCTCCTCCGTCCGCGGCACGCTCCTGCGCTGCTTGCCACGCATCACAACTCCTTGGGAGACGGGCTTGCCTCTCGCCGTTTCCGCGCCTCCCCCGGCTATTCCGGGCTGCCGATCCGCTCGAAGGCGATGAACTCCGCTTCGAAACGGTCGAAACGAGTCCCGGAGCCGGTTGTCCGGGGCGGATCGACGACCTCCGTCATCCCCGAGGAGTTGAAGCGCGCTGCGGGGCGATACCGGCCCGTCAGGCCGCCGGCGACGAAACGCTCGACGACCGTCCCGTTGACCGGCAGGATCACGAGCTTCGGCTCCCGAATGAGGACGTATCGAACCTCGCGCGCCGGATCATCCCGGTGCCTCGCGTAGAAATCGGCCACCTCGGGCGAGACGAGCGCAGAGGAATCGAGGATCCTGCGGCCGGTGAAGTAACCCACATAACCGATATCCGACACCTGCACAAGATCTCCCGGACCCGTCCGCTCGGAAACCCACGCCGCCATCGGCCGATAGACCTGCTCCGAGAGGGTGCGGCTCCATCGCGCCGTTTCGAGGTTGCGCGGCAAGCCCGCGCCGACGGCCACGCACAGCGCCGCCGCGATCAGCGCGACTCGCAGGCTCGATCTCGAAATCAGTCGCTCCGCTGTCCAAGAGACGCCGATCGCAAAGAGCCCCGCGAGCGCTGGAATGACCGGCGGAAAGTACCAAACGCCGAGAAAGGGAGGGCGCCCCAACAGGAAGAAGAGTGGGTAGGAGATCGCCCAAACTGCCAGCGGTGCGGCGACACGCGGGGCGTGAGCGATGCCGACGGCCGCACCCGCCGCAGCCCCCAACCAGAGAAGGATCACGAGCGGGTTCCTCGCGAAGAAGAAAACCCCCCACCGCGCGAAGGCGACGTCTTGCTGCCCGAACTTCGCCAGAACGGAGTTGGGGACCGGGTTGCCGAAGTAGAGGGTCGCAAAGAGGAGCCAGGGAACAATCAAGCCAAGAAAGGTCGCTGCCCCGCCCCAAGGGAATCGCTCCCTGCGCCGCCACGCCCCGAGGATCCAAGCCAGGCCGAGTCCCACCGCCAGCAGAAAGCCCTCTGGCCGGGTCAGGGCGCTCAGGGCGGCGGCCGCGCCCGCTTCGAGGCGCCTGCCCTCAATCGCCGATGCGACCGCGGCCGTCAGAAACAACGTGAAAAGCTGCGTCTCCATCCCGTGACCGCATGCGCCGACGCCCAGGTAGAACAGGCCGAACACGGCCGCTGAGAGGAGTCCTGCCTCCTGGCCGAGGTGGGCGCGCACGAGCCGGTAGAGGAGCAACAAAACCCCGATGTCGGCCAGCACGGCGATCCCGCGTGCGGCCGTCTCGAGCGGGAGATGGATCAGGGCGAAGGGACTCAAGAGCAGCGCGAAGAGCGGGGTCGTCGTGCCCAATACCCGCTCCCCGGTGTTGTAGACGAAACCGACCCCCGCTGCCAGGTTCTTTGCATACCGAAAAGTGATGTAGGCGTCGTCCGTGGGCGCCGATACGCTCGCGATCCAGACCCTGAGCGCCACTGACGCCAGGAGGATCAAGATGACCACGAGGCGCTCGACCCTGGCACTCACCCCTCCCCTCCCTCACCGCCCCGCACCACATCCCCCCGCTCGATCAGGCGCAGGAGGAACCCCTTCAGGTACTCCCCTTGCGGGTGGTCGAGGTGGACCGGATGGTCCGCACCCGGACCGAGTCGCCTCAGCCACTGGACAGACGCCCCCGCATCCTTCGCCGCCCCGAAGAGGATCTTCTGGAACAGATCAATCCCCACGTGCTGTGAACAAGAGAAGGACAGGAGCAATCCGCCGGGTCTGAGCCGCCGGAAGGCCCAGAGGTTCACGTCCTTGTAAGCGCGCGCTGCGCGCTCGACGCTGCCGCGGTCCTTCGCGTAGGGCGGCGGATCGACGACAATCGCGTCGAACTCGCGCTCCGTGTTGCGCAGGTAGCGGAAGATATCATCGTGCACGTGCTCAACGCGTTCGAGGGGCAATCCGTTCGCTTCCCAATGGAGGCGGGCCTCTTCCAGAGCGGCGGTGCTCGACTCGACTTGGATCACATGCCGCGCCCCCGCGCGCCCCGCGTGGATTCCGAACGCGCCCGTGTAGGCGAAGCCGTTCAGGACCTCCCGATCCCCCGCGAGGGAGCCGAGCAGGATGCGATTCTCTCGCTGGTCGAGGTAGAACCCGGTCTTCTGTCCCGTCATCACATTGACCCGGAATCGGAGCCCATCCTCCCGGATCCACACCGGCTCGGCAGGCGCCTCTCCTCTGAGCGCCTCCCGTCGCCCGGCCATCGCGGAGTCGCGGACCGAGCGGTCGCTACGGTCGATGATCGCAGCAGGCGCCAGTGCTCGATCGAGGGCCTCGCACCAGAGATCCTCCATCCGGGCCATCCCGGACGTGAGGCATTGAACGACAACGTGCTCCGCGTAGCGGTCGACGATGAGGCCTGGGAGGCGGTCGCCCTCGGCGTTGACGACCCTGAACGCGTCCGTCGATGCCGGATCGATGTGCGTCCGTCGCGCGGCCAACGCAGCCTCGATGCGCCCGGCAAAGAACCCCTCATCGATCGCCTCGTCCCGCCAGGTGAGAATCCTGCATAGGATCTGCGAGGAGCGATGCAGGGTCCCCCGTGCGAGCCAGGCGCCCGATCCATCCAGTACGTCGCACAGGTCGCCGTCCTGCGCATCGGGCAGGGATTCGACCCGGTCGGCGGCCCCGGAGAAGATCCACGGATGGCGGGCCCGCACGGAGGAGTCCCGTCCCGGCTTGAGTACCAGGCGATGCTTGACGTCGGACATCTTCACCTCCTCCGCGGAACGATGATCGCACAGATGACGAGCGCCCCCATGAGGGCGGCCAGCATCCTGCCGAGCCATTCGCCGTGGCGTACGTAAAAGCTCCCTGCTCCCCGGGGATGAACCCGGGAGGCGACAAGGGCCTCCTCGAAAGTCCCAGTACGATGGAAGACCCTTCCCCAGGAGTCGACGACCATCGAGATGCCGGTGTTCGCGCAGCGCAGCAGCGGGGTGCGCGTTTCGACGGCGCGGAAGACCGCCATGTCCGCGTGCTGCTCGGGAGCCGCCGTGTCACCGAACCAGAAGTCGTTCGTGATGTTGAGCAGAAGACTCGCGCCGGAGGCGACGAATCTCCGCGACATGTCCGGGAAGATGCTCTCAAAGCAGATCAAACAGCCGATCCGGGCGTCGTCGACCGGGAAAAGAACGAATCGGTCTCCCGGAGTGAAATCCGATTGTCCGAAGTTCAGCCCCATCAGCCATGGCGCGGTCCGCTGGAATGGCATCCGTTCGGAGAAGGGGACCAAGCGCTGCTTGTCGTAGCGATCCAGGAGCCGCCCCTGCGCATCGAAGAGCGCCGCCGAGTTGTGCGCGACGTACTGGCCGTTCACCAGGCGATGGTCGAGCGTGCCCGCCAGCAGAGGGATGCCGCACTCCCTGACGGTCTCCATCACGCGTGCGAGGTACTCCGGCTCTTGAAGGAGCACGATCGGCGCCGCGGTCTCGGGCCAGACGATCAGATCCGGCTTGGACTCCGCCGCGCGCCTCGTTCGATCCAGGAGGTCGCCGACCACGATGTCCCGATAGCGAGGGTCCCATTTGATCTCACGGCTCGTGTTGGGCTGGATGAGGACGAACCGCAGGCCGCTCGGTCCATCGACTTCTCCTCCGGAGGCACGCCGAAGGGCGAGGGTTCCGTGGATCCAAGGGGCGGCCAGAAGCAGGACGCACGCGGCCGCGTAGAGGATCCGTCCCCCCCGCCGGGGCCGGATCGCTTCGTAAAGGAGACCCCCGCAAAGCGAGACCCAGAGAACCAGCCCCCAGAAGCCGGTCGCGGAGGTGAATTGCAGCAGGGGGATCTGGGCGTGAAGGGCGTAGGCGCTCGATCCCCAGGGAAAGGCGAGTTCCCCGAGCGACCGCGCAAGATCGGCCAGGGGCCCCGTGACCGCCCAGACCACCCCGAGCGAAAGGCGCAGGCGTCCGGCCACCCAAACGGCGATCGCCGCCGCGGCCCCGAAAAAGGTGGCCAGGTAGGCGGAGATGAAAAGCAGCGCCGGGACCATCAGACCCGGGATCGTGATCTCCTCGTTCGGGAGCGCGAGAATCCAATGAAGAACAACAAGGAAGTGAAGGAATCCAGCGGCCCAACCGAGGATGAACGCCCGGCGCCCACCGGGACGCCCCCCCCCGATCGCCCAGAGGAGGGGAACGGGCGCGACCAGGACCAAGGGGGACCACCCGGCGGGGGCGAACGCCAGCCCCGAAAGCAGGCCAGAAAGGAGGGCGAGCGCTGGAGCGGGGTCTTGACCGAGCTTTCGCATCTGGGCTAGCGTATGGGCTTATGCGTATCGAGAGCGGGGCCGTCCTTGGCGCCGCCGGGACGAAAGGAAGGAGTTTCCAGAATGCCCCATCACAAGTCGGCCGAGAAGCGGATGCGTACCAATGAGAGGGATCGGAAAAAGAACGTTTCGGTGAAGAGCGCCGTCCGGAAGGCCACGCGCAGCGTCCGCGACGATGCGAAGGCCAATGAGGCGCCGAAGTTGCTTCGCGATGCCCAGTCCCTCCTCGACAACGCCGTCCGCAAGGGGGTCATCCACAAGAAGACCGCCGACCGCAAGAAGAGCCGGCTCGCGAAACTCGTCAACAAGGCCCAACCCAAGTCGGCGTAAATTCAGGCCGAGCACAACAACTCACCCCACTCGTAGCAACCCGGGCCCCGGCGCTTGAGGCGTCGCAGGGCCTCGATGCTTCCCTGGGCGAAGGCGGTCCGGTCCTGCATCCGATGCACGAACTCGATGACCTCGCCCCGACCGCCCAGAAGGAGACGATGCTCGCCCACGGCATCCACCACGCGCAGGGCATGCATCCCGATCTCATCCTCCGAACGAGGCCCCACGAGTCCCTGTCGCCCGTGGATGATCCGTCCCCCCCGGATCTCCCGCCAGATCTCGCATAGCCGCAGCGCGGTCCCACTGGGCGCATCGCGCTTCGCCGCGTGGTGGGTCTCGGCGATCTCGAGATGCCACCCCGGCGGCAGAGTTCTTGCAGCCTCGCGCAGAGCCGTCATCAACACGGGGATTCCAATGCTGAAATTGGGCGACCAGCAGACGGGCACGATCCTGGCGGCGGCGTCTAGGGCCTCTCGACCCTTCTTGTCGATCGCCGTCGTCCCCGAGACGAGCGGACAGCCGATGCGCGCAGCCGCGGCGGCCGCAGCAGCGACCCCGACCGCCGAGCTGAAATCGATGATCCCGGCAACCTCCGCGGACCCGATGGAATCGAGCGTCGGGGCGCTAAGCGGAGGACCGGGATCCGCGGCAAGGGAGGGATCGATCCGGCAGGCCAAGACGAAATCGACGGCCAACTCCAGTTGGGCCTCGACGATTCGCCCCATCTTCCCGCAGGCGCCGACGAGTGCGACAGGCGAGCGATCGCTCACGCGATCTGCCTCTCACCAAGGAATGCGGCGGCCTGGTCGACCAGCCGATCGCACTCAGCGGCGGTCCTCGCGGAAACAGGAACGAGAGGAAGACGCAACTCCTCGCAGATCAGACCGGCACGGGCCAGCGCATGCTTGATCGGCCCCGGATTCGTCTCGATGAAGAGCCCCTTCATCAGCGGAAAGATCCCGGCGTGGATCTGCGCCGCCTCGCGCGTCTCCCCCTTCTCCCAGGCCGAGAGCATGCGCGCGAGGGCCGCGGGGAAGAGATTCCCGAAGACCGAGATCACGCCGCGCGCTCCCACGCTCAGCATCGGAAGGGTCAGCGAGTCGTCTCCCGAGAGAATGGTCAGATCCGTCGTCCCGCAGAGCTCGGACACCTGGTCGAGCGAGCCACACGCCTCCTTGACGCCGACGATGGTCGGTATCTCGCCGAGCCGACGGATCGTCTCCGGTTCCAACTTGACCCCCGTCCGGCCGGGAACGTTGTAGAGAACGAGCGGCAGGCCGCTCGCGCCCGCCACCTCCTCGTAGTGGCGGATGAGCCCCGCCTGGGTCGGCTTGTTGTAGTAAGGGGTGATGACAAGCGCCCCGTCGGCGCCCCAATCCTCCGCCCGTTTGGTGAGATCGCAGGTCGTCCGGGTGACATTCGTCCCCGTCCCCGCGAGCACGAAGGTCCCCGCCCTCTTCTTCCGCACACAGGCGCGGACCAGCTTCTCCCGCTCGGGGAGTTCGAGCGCCGCCGCCTCTCCCGTGCACCCGGCGGGAACGAGCCCGCGCGCTCCGCCGTCGAGGAGATGATCGATCAGTCGCTCGAACGCCCCCTCGTCCAGACGCCCGTCGCGGAACGGGCTTACCATCGCAACCGAGAGGCCATCGAACATGACGCCTACCCTCTCTTCCCCGCGGCGCGGCCCTCCGCGGACCTCGGACCGGCCCGCCCCTCCAGAGGCCAGCCCCCGCCGTAAATCAAGCGGGTCGGGCCCTCCAACCAGTACAGACCCTCTTGATCCATCCAGACTCGGAGCAGGTCGCCCCCCTCGGTTCGGACGATCATCGGCCCTCGCCCGCCGTTGAGGGCCCAGTGGGCGGCGGCGACGCAACCGGACCCGCACGACAGGGTCTCCCCCTCCACGCCGCGCTCGAACGTCCGGATGCGGATCTCGCTGCGTCTGCGTTCGACGAAGGTGACGTTCGCTCCCTTGGGACCCGGCCAGGGGTGATGGCGAAGGGTCTGGGCGAGCCCGCTCACGTCGAGACCGTTCAGATCCCCGACCGGAACGATCCAATGGTCGACGCCCACCCGCACGAGGGCCGCGGGTCGCGGGCGCAAACGCGACAACTCCGGCATCTCTCTCACCTCGGCCCCCCCGACCCGCACCGCCACGCCAGCGTCGCTCCGGACCGCGAGGACCGGGATCTTCATCAACATGAAACCGATCGGCCCTTTCCCCTCGCCGAGCAGCAATGCCGCGGCGCACCGGGCCCCGTTCCCGCAGAAGTCGGCCGGGTTCCCATCCGCATTCCTGTACTCGACCGTCAGATCATGCGCGCCGCCGCGGAGGATCAAGAGCCCGTCGCCCCCGATTCCGCGATGACGGTCGAGGAGGTAGCGCGCCATGGGAACGGGGACCTTGGGCCCCGGCGCCGTCCGATAGTCCAGCAGGACGAAGTCGTTCCCGGCCCCTTCCACCTTCAAAAAGGGGAGTCCCGCAGGCTGCATCTCGGCCTTCCCCTTCATGCCCCCTCCTTCCCGAACAGCGACCCTCGACCCAGCGTTCCGGCCGTCCCAAGCGCTCCCACGCGAGTCTCAGCCATACCGGCTGCCCGCGCAATGGCGATCACCGCGCGGCTCAAGGATGCGGGCGGAGGAAGAACCTCAGGTCCGCGAGCGAACGTCCGGGCCCCAGCTCGATCGGGAAGGGAAACTCTCCGGCCCCCTCCGCCTCTCCAGGCTCGCCGTTGGCGTCTGCATCCCTGAATGCCCGGATCCGGTAGATGCCCGGAGCCACGTCACGGAACTCGAAGCCTCCATCGCCCTGCTCTTCGGCGACCAGTGTCGAGTCTTCTTCGAAGAGGCGCACGATGATCCAAACGGCGCACCGGGCTGAGTCCTCCCGCGCGGCGGGCAGCAGGGAGTCGATCTCGGCGAGACGAAGGTGGACCGCCATACTGTCGACCATGAGCCGGGGTTGCTCGCTGAATCCAATCAGGGTGTCCGCCGCGAGCGAGTCTCCCCTTGGAACCGCGCCCAGCAGCACCGCCAAGCTGTCGGCTTCCCGGTTGAGGGCGCGTAAATCCCCGGCCCCGCGTCCGGCGCAACTGCTGTCGGCCGCGACCCCCTTCAGCGTCCCCGGCTCATCAGGAAAGACGAGGTAGATCTCGATGTCCCCTCGCGCGGCGGTCGTGTCGCCGAGCTCGATGGCCTCTCCGAAACATCCCCAGAGATCGTCCTCGGGCTCGTAGCTGCGGTCGCCGCGACTGTCGTACAGCGCGCAAATCCGCAGAGGAACGCGCCTCGGGACGAAGTCGAGACGGAACTTGCCGTCCTTCGCGCACTGACCCATCCGCACGGGGGGCGGGATCTCGCCAGTCGTCACGGGGAGAGAATCGGACCAGGGCCAGGCATAGAGATACACGCCGGACGATTTCAAGCGCGCCGAACGGACCACGCCCTCGATTCGGCCATCGTCGAGCGATCGGCCTGTCGAGAAGGAGGCGGCCCAGGGACCGAGGGGGTTCTTCCTGCGATCGACCACCTCGGAACCGAGCAGCACGGCATACGTCTTGCCGCTGTCGGGCGGTTGGCGAAGGACGATGTCGTACCGGTTGCCCTTCCAGATCCTATCCGCTACAGGAAGTGCAGGCGTGATGAAGAGCCAATCACGCACGCTGCCGCGATCCATCCTCTTCGAGAAGAGGATGGAGATCGTATCCGGATGCGCCCCCACGCTTCCCGAATCGGGCGCCATCCCGGAGACCCTTGGAGCCGTGCGGTCTTCAGGTCCCCCCGAAGGAGCCGCCACCTTCGCGCAACCGGACCAGCAGACGGCAAGACCGACGGTCCACGCAAGGACCGCCCGGCACATTCCGGATCTCCCTCGCATCGCCGGCCTTATCCCCCTATCCCCTTCTCCCCATCGCTCCCATGCAATGGACGAGGATTGCCTTCTGTGCATGCATGCGGTTCTCGGCTTGGTCAAAGACGATGCTCTGGGGGCCGTCCATCACGGAGTCGGTGATTTCTTCCCCCCGGTGCGCGGGCAAGCAGTGCATGACGAGGGCGCCGGGGGCAGCCTTTGCAACCAGTGCGTCATCGACGCGATGACGGGCGAAGGCCACCCGCCTCTTCTGCGCCTCAGATTCCTGCCCCATGCTGGTCCAGGTGTCGGCGTAGATGACGTCCGCGCCGCGGACCGCCTCCTCGGGGGATCGAACGATTGACACCTTCCCGGGGCCCGAAGCAGCGAGGGCAACTGCCTTGGGATCCGGATCGAAACCCTCGGGACACGCCAGCCGCAGATCGATTGAGTAGGCAAGCGTGGCGTCGACCCAGCTCTTCGCCACGTTGTTACCGTCCCCGACCCATGCCACCTTCAGACCGTCGAGAGGCCGCCCCTTCTCGCGGATCGTGAAAAGGTCTGCGAGAATCTGGCACGGATGATCCGAATCGGTCAGCCCGTTCAGCACCGGTACGCCGGCGTGGCGCGCGAGCTCCTCGACGTTCGCCTGACTGAACGTCCGAATCATAATTGCGTCCACGTAACGCGACAGGACTTTGGCGATGTCGTGCACCGATTCCCGCTTGCCGAACCCGATCTCCGCGTCCGTGATGTAAAGTGAACGCCCTCCCAGCTGCGCCATTCCGACCTCGAACGAGATTCGAGTTCGCAAGGAAGGCTTGTGAAACACGCAGGCAAGCACTTTCCCCGAGAGCCGCGCCTCATTCCGTCCGGCCTTCCACCCCTCCTTCAGTGTGGAGGCGAGATCGAGCACGAGGTCCAACTCGTCGCGTCCCAGATCACTCAAGCGAAGAAAGTCGATCTTGGCCATTTCATCTTCCCCTTGAAGCTGTCCTCATAACTGCCAATGAATCCACTACTTATCTCTCAGGGGCGGCGCGAGCGGGGATGGAATCGATCCACCG
>CAZNRY010000027.1:0-29214 GCA_964575675.1 uncultured bacterium | reverse complement strand
ATGTCATCGCGATGCGCCACTTCCAGCAAGGCGCGCCCGCCGAGGCCGCCAAGTTCTCCTCCGTCCCGGTCATCAACTGCGGCGACGGCTGGGGCGAGCATCCCACGCAGGTTCTGACCGACCTCTACACGATCTGGAAGGAGCTGGGCCGCATTGACGGGCTCCGGATCCTCGCCGTCGGCGACATGAGGATGAGAACGATGCACTCCCTCGGCTACGCGGCGTCTCAGTTCGACCTCGAGCTCGATCTCGTTTACCCGCCCGACATGTCGCCCACGGCCGAGTG
This sequence comes from uncultured bacterium, assembly GCA_964575675.1. Lineage (GTDB taxonomy): Bacteria > Eisenbacteria > RBG-16-71-46 > CAIMUX01 > VGJL01 > CAZNRY01. The sequence continues at coordinate 28,928 of CAZNRY010000027.1, read as the reverse complement.
GAAGGCCGAGTTGAACGAGAAGAACACCCGCTTCAACGAGTTCAAGTCCGTCCGCGAGTGCATCGCCGAGGCAGACGTGATCTACATGGAGCCGGTGGTTCAGGCCGACTACACGAAGTCCCGCGTCGACCCGGAGGCCGCAAAGAAGGGGCTGACCCCAGCGAAGTACAAGGTCACCCGCGATCTCCTGCGCGAGAAGGCGAAACCCGATTCGATCATCCTCCACTCGCTTCCACGAATGGACGAGCTGCCCCTCGATGTGGACGCCACGCGGCACGCCCGCATGTGGGTCGAGGCATTCAACGGCGTCGTGATGCGGATGGCGCTTCTGGCATTGGTCCTCGGGAAGATGGAGTAGCGGCTAGCGCGCTGAGGGGGCGAGGCGGTCGGGCGGATGGCTCCTCCGGACCAGCGCTCGCTTGGGCAAGACGGATCGTCCTGGCTCGCGCCTGTGGCTCGCTTCGCGCGGTCACCGCCCGGGAGCCAGGCGTCTGGCTCCGCGCGGCGAGCAACTCCTTCGGAGCTATCCGCCCGACTGCCTCGCCCGTCCCGCGCCTACCCCACCCGCCGCGGCTGCGCCTTCGCTACCAGATCGCCCAGCACCCGCGCCGGGTTCTCGAATCTCGTCAGCAGGATCATCGCTGCAATCACATAGAGCTTGTGCTCGGCCTCGCGGTAGGTCGCGTTGCGGTACCGATCGAAGACACTTGAAGCGACCTCCCCCTCCTTGCAGCTCACGTCCGTGATGTCCGCGGGGAGGCAGTGCATGTAGAGGCCTTTGCCGCCCTTGGTGAGCGCCATCAGCGTCTCCGTGCACTCCCAATCTTTGAACTGCGCGTTCAAGGCGAGGCCATCCTTCTCGATCGCCTCGACCTCGCCCCCCTTGCCCGACTTGAGCAGCGTGGTCCGCTTCTCCATCTGGACGAAGGGCGCCCAGCTCTTCGGGTAGACGATGTCGGCACCCTCGAAGGCCTCGGCCATGCTGTGGACCTTGCGGAAGGAGCCTCCCGACTCGTCCGCGTGGCGCTGGGCGACGCCGAGGGTTTCGGGCTGCAGATCGTACCCCTGGGGATGGGCGAGAACGACGTCCATCCCGAAACGAGTCATCAACGTGATGATCCCTTGCGGAACGGACAGCGGTTTCCCGTAGGAGGGCGAGTAGGCCCACGTCATCGCGATCTTCTTGCCCTTGAGCGCATCGAGACTGCCGAAGGTCTTCTGGAGGTGAAGGAGGTCGGCCAGCGATTGCGTGGGGTGATCCCGATCGCATTGAAGATTCACGACCGCCGGGCGCTGCGGCAGAACCCCATCGCGGAAACCCGACTCTACCGACTCGGCAACCTCTTTCATGTACTCGTGGCCGTAGCCGACGAAGAGATCGTCGCGGATCCCGATCGCCTCTGTGAGGAAGGAGATCATGTTCGCCGTTTCGCGCACCGTCTCGCCGTGGGCGATCTGCGACTTGCTCTCGTCGAAATCCTGCGCGGTGAGACCGAGAAGGCTCGCCGCGCTCGCGAAGGAGAAGCGTGTCCTGGTTGATTTATCACGGAAGTTGGAGACGGCGAGCCCTCCATGGAAGACGCGCGTCGAGATGTTTGCACGGTACATCTCCTCGAGCGACTCCGCGGTCAACAGCACGGCGCGCAGATCCGCGTGTGATTGCTTCCAGGTGAGAAGGAAGTCCTTCTGGTGGAGACCGGTGTGGATCTCACCGAGTTTCGATATGAGGTCGCGGACCTGCGTTGGATTCATTGGGTTCTCCGTCTGGGTCCTGGACCTACTAATGCATGAGCATTCAAGAGATTAGCATCTCTGGGGCCATCGCGCACATGGCGTGGAGGGGCACTTCGGCAGAAACGCAGGCATCGGGGTCCGGACTCGCTCATGGGACCGATCATCGACGGCTAGAGGGGTTTGTCGCGGACCATTGCGCCTGCTATCTGAACGCTCCCTTGACTTGCCCCCACGTGGCGCACTCAACGGGCGTCGGCTGGCACGGAGTCTGCTCGCAGGTCGTTCCGTCTCCCATGTAGCTTCCCCCGACCGCCGTACAATCCGCCTCCGTCCCCAAAAGGCAAATACCCGCCTGGAAGCAGCAGGCGCCCCTGCCTGGGAGGAGGCTCCCGCTCACGAAGACGTTGTCGTAGTACGAATCGACATATGTCCAGGAGCCACCGCCCGTGGACGCGCTGAAGCCGATGGTGCCGCTGGGGAAGGTGTCGTCATGGACCTGCATGGCGGTCTGCCCATTGATGGCCACAGAAATGTCCCCATTCGCGACTGCAATCTGGACGTGGTAGGTGACGCCGGCTGCTACGGGGTAGTAGAGGAGGCTCAGCGTCTCGCCGCTGCCGCCAACGAACCGCGACAAGACGATATTTTGCTGCTGCACCTTCATGTCCAACATGTACCCGTTAGGAGGATAGAGATTCGGTTGCCATGCTGTGGTCGACTGGAGGTAGAAGAAGATCCTGCAATAGGAATAGGACTCGTTGCTCGTCCACCGGGTGTCGACATCCATTGTGATGTTGGTCCATCGGAGGGCGGCCGGATCCCTCAGGACGAAGATCGGGTCATCCTCGCCGGAAGCATGGCCGTGCGCCCAGCCGTCTTCGACTGCTACGGTGCCGGAGAGCACATTCCACATGCTCGGAAACTGGCCCGGATCGCTGAACGTCTCGTTGAGAAGCTCTTCTGCGCGGACACCTGTGCTCGCGAACATCAGGAAGATCATCACGGTAAGAGCGGCACGCATGGAATCCCTCCTGGGAATGAGCGGCTAGCCCAGGACATTGGGCGGGTGGGGGATCGGGGATGACTCCCGACCCACCCACAGTTCTTCGCCTAATCATGATACGCCAGATGACCGTCCGGGGACAGCCCTTCCGAAGCAGAGGTGCTGGACTTGCCACTGCCGGTCGAGCACCCAGGGTGCTGCCTGACGGAACGGCGCGGCCTAAAATCTCTCCCAGAGACGCGCCGCCGCCTCGCGACAGCGCATGAAGATCGCATCCTCGTCTCCGTCGACCAGCAGCCCCCCCGCTAATCGATGCTTCCCCGCGATCATCACCTCCATCGCCCTGGCGTTCACGAGTCCAAACAGCACGTGCCCCCAAAGGTTCTCCTTCGCGAGGGGGGTGGGAGGAACGTAATCCCAGACAACCAGATCGGCCTGCGATCCCGCCGCCAAGCACCCGATCTCGACCCCGAAGGTCTCGCGCGCCAGCGCCGCATTCGCCCCGAACAGCAGATCCGGCACCGTTTTGTACCCGGCCCCCGGCTCCCCCGCGAGATGCGTCTGCAACAGATGGGCCGCCAATCCTTCCCGAAACATGTTCGCCGTGAAGCCGTCCGTGCCCAGCGCCGTCCGGACTCCGGCGCGTCCGAAGCGGCTCAATGCGGGCGCGCCGACCGCATTGTTCATGTTGGACTGAGGACAGTGGGCGTGCCACGCGCCCGAGGCGGCTAGGATCTCGATCTCCCGATCGTCAAGATGAACCCCGTGCACGGCGATCGTCCCTTCGCCCAGAATGCCAACGTCGTTCAGCCGCTCGACCACGCCGCGCCCGTACCGCTCGCGCGAAAGTTGCTGGTCGATCGCTCCCTCCGCGACGTGAATGTGGAATCCCGTCCCGGCGGCTTCGCCCGCGCGCCCGCTAGTCTTCAACGTCTCGTCAGACAATGTGAAAGATGCATGGAGCCCGAACTTCGCCCGCCGCATCGATCCATCCGTTTCAGCGCATTCCCGCAGGAACGATCGATTCTCCTCAATCCCTGCTGCGGCGGCAGCCGGACCGTCGCGGTCCGAAACCTCGAAGCAGAGGCACGCCCGCAACCCCAGGTCATCGAGGGCGGTGGAGATCGCACGAAGCGAGCCCCGAATCGCCCGCTGGGAGGCATGATGATCGAAGATCGTCGTGACGCCGCTTCTCAGGCATTCGATCCCGTGGAGGCGCGCCGAGAGTTCGATGTCCTCGATGGTCAGCGCCCGGTCGAGCCTCCACCAGAGGCGCTCGAGCGTCTCCAGGAAGTTCGCCGGGGGCGGATCCTTGAGGGCGATCCCGCGCGCGAGAGCGGAGTAGATGTGGGTGTGGGCGTTCACGAGACCAGGGGTCACGAGTCTTCCGGTCGCGTCGATCCATTGGTCCTGATCCTTCGGCAGATTGCTCTCGGGCAAGGCGCCGGGGACGATCTCGACGACCTTCTCCCCCTCTACGGCGATCGTCGCAGGGGAGAGCACCTCCTGGCCCGTGTAGACGATCCCGTTTCCGATAAAGGTTCGGCTCATCGGAACATCCGTCCCTTCCCATCGCGCCGTTCCCTGCGCCACGAGACGAGACCCATCATCGGGCCCCCTTGCCGCCTGCATTCTTCGTCCCGGCCTTGCCCGCGACGTCCAATGCGAGACATCCTTGAACCGGTTGGACGGTCAGGCAGAGCCCGCACCCGGTGCACTTCGTGGCGTCAACATGGGGCATCCGTTCCTCGCTCCACTCGATCGCCATATGTCCGCCGTCGCGGCATGCGACGTGGCAAAGCCCGCACCGGATGCACTTCTCCTCGACGACCCGGCTCCGCATCTCGCGCCGGGGGAGGTCATCGTGCGAGACGATGTGCGGCAATGCCAACCCGACGAGGTCCTCCGGTCCGTCGAACCCCTTCTCTTGGAGATAGAGGGACATGCCGCTCTTCAGATCGTCGATGATGCGGAAACCGTAGTGCATCACGGCCGTGCAGTATTGCACGACGCCGGCCCCCACGAGCATGTACTCGACGGCGTCCTTCCAATCGCTCGCGCCGCCGGTTCCCAATATCGGCAGCTTCACGTTTCGCGCGATCTCGGCGATCGTTCGGAGAGTGATCGGCTTGATCGCGGGCCCGGTAAGACCCGAGTACGTCGAGCGCCCATTCAGCGACGGGTTCGGGGTGAACGTGTCGATGTCGATGCCCATCAGGGCCGGGATCGAGTTGGATGCGCTGATCGCGTCGACCCCGGCTCGCTCCAGAGCCCGAGCGACCTCTACGATGTCGGTGACCTGCGGCGTGATCTTGATCGAGACCGGGATCTTCTTCGCCGATTGCTTGACCCACGTCGCGACCTTCTCGGTCGCCTCGACGGATTGAGCGAGCATCCTGCCCGGGTTCTCTCCCATGCTCCCTTGTGGACACGAGAACGAGCACTCGATCATGTCCGCGCCGGCCGCCTCCAGGCGCCGCACGAGCGATTGCCAATCTTCCTTCGCCGTTCCCATCATCGATCCGATGATGACCTTCCCGGGGAAGCTCTTTTTGAGCTTCCTGACGCGCTGCTCGATCACGTCGATGTGGTAGGCGCTGATCAAGTCGATGTTGCCCATGCCGACCAGTTTCTCCGGACCATAGTCCAGGGACGTCATCATCGGATTGGCGAGATCGACCCTTGTTCCCTCGACGGACGTCGTCTTGAGGACGGCTCCCGCCCAGCCCATCTCCAACCCGCGGCCCAGAATCTCCATCTCGTCCGTGCAAGGCGACGCCGCGAGGACGAAGGGGTTCTCGAACTCGATGCCGCAGAACCGCGTTCTCAGATTCCCGTAGGAATAGAGAGCCTCGTGCCCGAGGCCTTCCTCCACGTCGTGGATTCGCTTGCTCATCGAGATCCCCTCCCCACGCCCAGGAATTCGACTATCGCGGCGGCGGCGAGCTTCCCGTCCCTCACCGCGGCCACGATTGTCTGAGCGGCGTTCGCGACATCGCCCCCCGCGAAGACGTTCCCCCGGACCTTGCGCGTGGTGCCATCCGTCTTGATCAGCCCCTGACGCGTGACCGGAAGCTTGCCGAGCGGGCGCCGGTCGAGGCGCATTCCGGTCGCGAGAATCGCGTTATCGCACGGCATGACATAGGCGCTTCCGGGGATCGGGACGGCCGACCGCCTGCCGGTCTCGTCCTCCTGCCCAAGCTCGACCCTGCAGATGCGGACTTCCGTCAAGCGTCCTTTGGCGCCTCCGAAAGCGACGGGGCTCGCCAGGAAGTGAAGGACAACGCCGACGCGCTCCGCCTCGCTCACCTCGCGCTCCCAGGCGGGCATCTCCGCCCGGCCCCTCCTGTAGAGAATGTTCACCCTTGGAGCCGGCCCGACCGCCACCTCGCCGCACCGGACGGCGGCCATTGCGGCATCCACGGCAACGTTCCCGCCGCCGATCACGACGACTTCCTTCCCGACCTTTGCCGCATACCGCGTCTTCCTGCAGCGCGCGAGAAACTCCGCCGCGTCCGTAACGCCGCGGAGATCCGATCCGGGGATCCCCGGGTCCTGCATCACGAGTCCGGGCGCGACGAAGACCGCGTCGTGGGTTCGAGCGAGCGATTCCACGTCCCCGACCTCGGCTCCAAGCTTCACATTCACAGCCGCGCTGTCTTTCTGACCTCCGGCGATTCGACCCTTCTTCCGATCGAAACCGAGCGCCCAGGCCGCGTCTCGCTGGATCACCCTTTCCGGGAACCGGTAGAGGGGTATCGTGCTCGACAGGACGCCGCCCACGCGGTCCCGCCCCTCGTACAGAGTGACGGCAACCCCGCTGCGCCTGAGCTCGAAGGCGCACGCGAGCCCGGATGGGCCGCCCCCAACAACCGCCACGCGCGCGGGGGTCCGGGGAGCGAACACCGGGAGCCTGGGCCCCGCATCCTCCTCGTGGTCGTTCGCGAACCGATGAAGCCTGCGGATCGAGATCGGCGCATCGATCGAGGCGCGGAGACACGCCGCCGCGCAGAGCTGCTCGTCGGGACAGGCGATACCGCAACTCAATGCCATCGGGTTGGCGCTTCGGACGACTTCCGCCGCCCCCCGGACGTTTCCGCTTCGGATCATCCGGATGAAGCGCGGGATCACGATCCCGGCGGGACACGCCTTCGCACACGGCGCATCGAAGCACTGCAGACACCGCGACGCCTCCCGCAACGCCTGGGTCGAATTAAGCTGGGGTTCGATCTGGATCTTTTTCGTCATCCCTGCCTCCTGCACATTCCGCGCGAACCGCCCGTCGTCAGCCTCCCCGGGGAGTTCATCTTCCCGGCCGCCTGCTCGATCGCCTCGACGATCGGTAGATAGCCCGTGCATCGACACAGGTTGCCGCTGATCGCGCGTTTGATCTCTTGCCGCGTCGGTTTTGGATTCACGTCCAATAGAGCTTTGGCCGCCATCAGCATTCCCGGGGTGCAAAATCCGCAGGCGACCGCGTCGCAGTCGAGGAACGCGCGCTGGAGCGGGTGCAATCCCTCCCCCGATTGGGTGACGCGATCGTCCAACCCCTCGACCGTCTCGACGCGGAGTCCTTCCGCCTGCCCGGCGAGGATCAGGCAGCTTGCGACGGCCTCGCCCTCGAGAATCACCGTACACGCGCCGCACTGCCCAATCTCGCATCCGCACTTCGTGCCCGTGAGGAAAATGTGGTCGCGGAGGAGCTGCAGGAGCGTAGCTTCCGGCGGCGCATCGACGGTGCACGGGGCGCCGTTCAGAGTAAAGCGAATGTGAATCGTCTCCTGTGGTTCGCCCGCGCCGCGATCACCGCCGGCCGTTGGAACATGCTCGTTGCTCATTCTTCCCTCCGGGGGATCGACCGTAAGATAGCTCTCTTGAGCAGAGCCGCGACGACCGGCTCCTTGTACGGGGTGGACCAGCGCCGGCCCGTCATTCGGATCATCTCGGCCACCATCTCCTCGCCGGCCGCGGCGAGCAGGTCGTCGCCCGGGAGGTTTCCATCGAGTACGGTCTCCACAGCGCGGAAGCGCCGCGGCGTCGGCGCGATTGATCCTCCCGCAACCCGCACGTCCCGCAGAATCCCCCTGCCGTCCACGCGGCTCATCACGGCGATGCTCATCCTCGATATCGAGAGGGCATTGCGGCGGCCGAGCTTGATGAAGGCCGATCCGGACCCTTCCTGCGGGACGGCGAAACGGATGTCGGTAAGGACCTCGTCGTCCTCGATCGCGGTGCGGTACGGGCCCAGGATCGCTTCCTCGATCGGCAGGTTTCTCGCTCCGCGAAGGGAGCGCAGGGTGAGGACGGCGCCGAGCGCGATCAGCGGCGGAACGGTGTCCGCGCACGGGGAGGCGTTGCATACGTTGCCGCCGATCGTTCCACGGTTTCGGATCTGGGGCGACCCGACCTCCGAGGCCCCCGCCGCGAGGAGGGCCGCCCTCCGACCGATCTCCGGGTGGCAGGATATCTCGCTGTGGGTCGCGAGCGGTCCAATGCGGATCCCGCATCCCGTCGCAGCCGTGTCTCCCCCGTCGATGTCGATTCCCTTGAGATCCGGAACCGCCCTGATGTCACCGACATCGATCGCGGGGAGATCGAATCCCGCCTCCCGAAGCGTCACGATCAGGTCGGTGCCCCCGGCGATCGGCCTGCCCAGCGCCCCGAACTTCGCCTTCCACTCGAGGAGATCCTCGATCGTCGAGAGCCGGGAGAAACGAAGCCTCCTCATGGCCGTTCCTCCTTTCTCCCTTCGGCGGTCTTCGTCGCGATCGGAGAGATTTTAGTCAGCCGCCTTCCGAGCAGGACCATCTCGAGGTCCGCCGGCAGCTCGCGCACCCTGCGTCCGACCGCGTGAGCGATCGCGTTGGCGATCGCAGGGGCCGCGATTTCCGTGGCCGGCTCGCCGATGCTCTTCGCCCCGAACGGCCCTAGCGGATCGGGGTTCTCGACAATGATCGCCTCGACCTCGGGCATGTCGAGCGAGGTCGCGATCAAGTACTCGTCGAGGTTCCAGCTCGTGGGGATCCCGTCGTCGATCCCGAATCTCTCGAGGATCGCGTATCCAAGACCCATCGCAATGCCGCCGCAGATCTGGCTTCGAATCATCGCCGGGCTGATCGCGCGTCCGACATCGTGCGCCGCCGTCACCTTCGTCACCTCGACCTTGCCGGTCTCGGCGTCAACCTCCACCTCGGCTACGTTCGCCCCGTACACGAAGGTGAAGTATGCCTCCCCTTGTCCCTTCTCCTCGTCCCAGGTCGTTCGCGGCGACTTGTGCCATCCGAATCCGAGGAGCGGCCTCCCACGCGCGAAGGCGAGCCCGGCCGCCTCCTCGAAGCTGCGGCCCCGCGCGACATCATCGCTCACGAAGATCCTTCCGTCCCGCGCGACGAGCCGTCCCTTCGGAGCGTCGATAGATTCGGCGACTACCTCGAAGAGAACCTCGAGCACCGCCTCCGCCGCCTTCTTCGCCGCCTGTCCTCCCATCAGCGTCGAGCGGCTCGCGACCGTCGGCCCCGAATCGGGGACCCGTCCGGTGTGGACATTCCAGAACTTGACCCTCCGCGTGTCGATCCCCAGGACCTCGGCCGCGATCAGGGAAACCGCGCTCGACACCCCTTGCCCCATGTCGGTCAACCCGACGCTCACTAGGACGGAACCATCGGTTTGCACCGAGACGATCGCGCCGACGGCATCCGTTCCCTCGGCGCCGAGGCTGACGCCGCGATAGGAACAGGCGAGTCCGATCCCCGTGCGCTTGCCGTCTTTTCTCGATCGGTTCTTTTCCTCGATCACGCGCCTTTTGCGCGCCCACCCGGCCCTCTCGGCCGCTTCTCGCAGAACCTCGCCGAGTGAAACCTCGTGATCGAGCGTCTGCCCCGTAGCGGTGACGGAACCCCTCTGGATCCCGTTCTGCAACCGCAGCTCGAGGGGGTCGCGACCCAACTGTTCCGCCAGTTCGTCGATCAAGGATTCGATCGCGAAGTTGACCTGCGGAGACCCGAACCCTCGCATGGCTCCGGTGTAGACATTGTTCGTGTAGGCGGCGTAAACGTCCGTGCTGACATTCGGACACTCGTAGGGGCCCGTCGCCTGCACGACCGATCTCCATGTTACGAACGGCGACATCGACGCATAGGCTCCGGCATCGGCCACGATTCGCGTCTCGATCGCCGTCAATCGTCCATCGGCCGCCGCGCCGAGCTTGTAGTGCATGACATAGGGATGTCGCTTGTACGATTCGACCATCGAGTTTTCGCGACTATTCACGATCTTGACGGGACGGCCAGCCGCCGTTGCCAGAAGCGCCGCGCGACATGCCATCTGCGTCATGACCTCGTCCTTGCCGCCGAATGAGCCACCCATCGCCGCGTGCTCGACGGTTACGCGGGCGAGATCGCAGCCGAGCACTGCGGCCAAGGACCTCCGAGTCGAAAATATGTTCTGGATCGATCCGATGACGCGCATCCCGCCGTCCTCGGTCGGCTCGGCCAGGACCGCCTCCGGTTCAATGTAGGCGTGCTCGATGTGCTGGGTCTTGTATGTCCGCTCGAGAACGATCGCGGCATCCCCAAGCCCTGCCTGCACGTCGCCTTTCCTCACCCGATGGTGGACGCAGACATTGGAAGCCTCGTGAAGAATGGGCGCGCCGGGAAGCATTGCCTCCTCGGGGTTGAAAACGCCCGGGAGGTCTTCGTAGTCTACTCGGATGTTGGAGATCGCCTCGTCGGCCTCCTCCCTCGTCTCCGCCGCTACCATCGCGACGCCGTCCCCGTAATGGAGGACGCGATCGACCGCCAGAATCGGTTGGTTCTTGATCACGACGCCAAAGAACTTCTCGAAGGGAAGATCCGCCGCGGTGAGTACGACCCGCACTCCCGGGACTCGGCGGGCTTTGTCCGTGTCGATCGAGCGGATTCGCGCATGGGGGCGTCTGGCCAGCAGCACCTTGCCCCAGAGCATTCCGGGCAGGCTCAGATCGGCCCCGAATCGCGCGCGCCCCGTGACCTTGCCGATGCCGTCGACACGCCAGTGCGGACGGCCTATCGCCTGAAACTCATCGCCCATGGATCAATCTCCGCCGCGCCGTTCCACGCGGCCGTTCGTTCCAACGATGATGGCGGCTCCGGCCGACCCTCGCGCCGGGTCACTCCACCTTCAACTCGGAACCGAAAAGGCTGTGCGGAATGAGGAATATGACCAATGTGATCAACGCCGCCGCGATCGTGACGGTCCGCGCACCCGCGTTTCTCCGCTGCGCCCAGAGGGCGGCGAGCCAGCCGAGAACCGCAATCAAGGTCTTGTTGTCGGTCAGATCCCATCCGAAGGGAACCCCGGTCCAGAAGGCGCCGAAGGCGAGCTTCTGCACGACCGGTCCGAGAATCAACCCGCCGGCAATAAGCAAACCCAAGACCCATTTTGTATATGTCGGGGCCTTCCCATCGACGATTGTCGCGCCGATCCCCGCGCGGTTCGACAACAGCATGGCAATGAACATGAAAATGATGTGCGGGATCAGGACGGGAAGGGGCACGTGTCCCTTGAAACGAGTGATCGCCGTACCCGCATGCGGAAGCGACAATGTTCCGTTCTCCGCATGCAGGGCGATCCGGTACTCCAGTTTGCCGGCCGGGGGTTGATGCGGCAGCGCGCCGGTCAGCCGGTCTCCTTCGAGGACCATCTCTTGCCGGGAAAACGGTTCCCGCGACGGGTAGCGTCTCCAGAAGAGCTCCCCACGGACGTTATCCCCGATTCCCTGCACCTCGACCCTCTGGTCGCCGCCTCCCCCGTGGCTTCGCTCCAAGAAGGCCTGGATCGTGCGACCCTGCCAGTCGTCCCGCACCCGGATCGGGTATGACGGGCCGGTCACCTTCTGGTAGTAGGCAGACCCGACCGTCATCAGAACGACCAGTGGCCAAACCCAACGATCCAAACGTCCCGAACTCCCAACCGGCATTCGATCCTCCTCTTCCACGCGTCGTCCTGCTCGCGGGATCCGCACTCATGCTCCCGCCCCGTGCAATCCCGCCGGACCGGACGCCCGCCCCGAAGAGAATACATCGGCGGGCATGCTCTCCGCAGCGATTGCGCACGCTCGTCGGCAGCCTTCGACCCCGGAAACCGGATCTCATTGCCGGGCGTAGGGAGTGGTATCTTCACGACTTGTGAACCGTTCCCGGCCCGCAGGCTTTCGGAGGAGTTCATGAGCATTGTCCCAGCACGATCCAGCCGGGTGCTCGGTGCCATCCGCGCCCCGTGGAGCCCCCTGGCGGCCGCCATCCTCGCGCTTCTGCTCTTGGGGCCGTGCCTCGCATTCACGGCCGAGCCGTCGCGCGCCCAGCAGCCGGGTACGGCTCAGGGATTTCTGCCCTACCCCGATACGAACGGCCGCGAGGTCGTCTTCAGCAGCGAGGGGGATCTGTGGGTCGCCCCCCTGTCGGGCGGCATCGCGCGCCGGCTTACGGCGGACGAGGGGGAGGAATCGCTGGCCCATTTCTCTCCCGACGGCGCCCGCATCGCCTTCAGCGGGCAGCACGGGGGCAACACCGACGTCTTCGTGATCCCCGCTGAAGGCGGCCCCCCCAACCGGTTGACCTACCATCCCGCCCTTGTGGACGGGGGCGGCGTCACCCAGCCCGAGTGGCCTGCATGGGGATTCGACCGCACCTGGCTCATCGGACAATCCCCGATCCGCCGCCATATCCGATCAAGGCGCCGGCGTCCCCGTAGGATCCGCGGGCATCGGGGAGCCCTGTGGCATCACCGCGTTGGAGATTCGAGATGAAAACATTCCTCCGAACCCTGCTCGCCGTTCTTCTCGCCGATGCGCTCATCGTCGGGCTCGTCGCTATCGTCGTCTCCTCCAAGATCAACAAGGCCCCGGAGATCAAGTCCGGCAGCGTCCTCGTCCAGCCGATCGCGGGATCGATTCCGGAGTTCGCACCCCCGCCGTCGCCCTTGTCCCTCGGGCAATCTAGCCTCTCCCAAACATCGATCTTGGAGAACCTCGAGAAGGCGCGGCATGACAAGCGGATCCGGGCCGTCGTCCTTCGCTTCGATTCGCCGGCCCTCGGCTGGGCAAAGATGAATGAGATCCGCGAGCGCGTCTCACAGCTGAGAGCGGCGGGGAAGCCCGTATGGGGATTCACGCAGTCGATGGACAACCGGACCCTCTATATGGGATCCGCCTGCGACAGCTTCTACTTCCTTCCTGCCGGCTATGTCTCCTTGCACGGCTTCGCGGGGGGCCGGCCATTCATCAAGGGAACCCTCGAAAAGCTCGGCATCAGGGAGAACATCCACAAGATCGAAAAGTACAAGTCGGCCGCCGAGATGATCCAGCGCGCTGATCTGAGCCCCGAGGCGCGCAAAAACATCGAGTGGATGTATGACGCGACCTACCCGGCCTTCATCTCCGCGATCGAAAAAGATCGAGGCCTCGAGCCCGGCGCGCTGGAGTCGAAGGTCTTCGCCCAGGGAGCGGTCTCGGCGAGAGATCTCCTGGCCTTCCATCTCGTCGATCGCCTTGCCTACTGGGATGAAGTCGAGGCATCGCTACTCAGGCTCGACGGCGTCAGGGCGGGAAAGAAGCCGGCGAAAAACGCCGCCGCGCGCCCCCGAAGAATCGACGGCGCCGCCTATGCCAAGATCCCCCGCGAGAAGGCCGGCATCAAGGGCGGCAAGAAGATCGCCGTCGTCCACGCGCAAGGGATGATCCAGGGAGAGAAGAGCGGTACGAGCATCCCATTCGGCGCAACGATGGGGGCGGCGACGATGGAAGACGCCCTCCGCCGCGCCGCAGACGACAAGGAGATCACTGCAATCATCTTGCGAATCGACAGCGGAGGAGGCGAGAGCTCCGCGTCGTGGAGAATCAGCCGGGCCGCGATCCGCGCCGGGCAGGCCAAGCCCCTCGTCGTCTCGATGAACGACATTGCCGCATCGGGCGCGTATCTCATCTCCTATCCGTGCAGTCCGTTGATTGCCGAGCGGATGAGCGTGGTCGGCTCGATCGGGTCGATCTCGGGCAAGTTCAACATGCGTGGACTTTACGACAAGCTCGGCGTCACGAAGGACTTCGTGACGCGCGGGCCGAACGGACTGATGGCATCCGACTACTTCGATTATACGCCCGAACAATGGGAGAGTTTTGCGTCCCACCATTGGGCGGATTACATGGAGTGGGTCGAAGACATTGCCCGCTACCGGCACATGACCCCGGCGGAAGTCGACAGCATCGGACGCGGCCGCGTCTGGACGGGCGAGCAGGCCCTCCAGCGCGGGTTGATCGACACCCTCGGGACCTTCGATGTCGCCGTGCAGATAGCAAAGCGAAAGGCGGGTATCCGGGCCTCGGATGAGGTCCGCTTCGTGCACTATCCGAAGCCCTCCGGTCCGCTGGAGTCGCTGAGGAGTGGGGGAATCGCGGCTGCGATCCTCGCCCTGGCACACGAGGCGCTCGCCCCGTTCGTGCGCGAGGGGACCTGGACCGTTGATTGGAACGATTATCGGGCGAACTGAGGTCGCGCTACGAGACATGGCTGTACGACCGCGGGTATGGGCGACTCATTCAGGGCGTGCATTCGACGAACGCATCGTCACCAGATAGAGGTACTCCTTGTTCGTCAGATGCCCGATCTTCCCGACCTTCTTCCCGCTCGGGTCGTAGATCCCGATCCGCGCGCCCACGTACCTCTTGAAATCGATCTCCCGCACGCGAACGCTTCCCCGAGCGCGGAGCATCTCCTCCATTTCGTCTCGCTGAATGTATCCTTCGTTGTTGAATGATAGGAGGATGTACTTGACCCGAAGTGCCCGCACGAGGTCATCGAGCGCCTGGCGGATTCTCGTCTTCGAGTTGAAATCGCTGCGGTAAGTCTTGCACCCGATCCGCTTGCAGGCGATGCCGTAAACCTCCGGTTTGTCCCAGCGGACGAGCGATTCCCAAATGTGATAGTTCCCCATGTAGCTGTGCTGGTTGTACGGAGGATCGAGATAGGCGAGATCGCCCGTCAGGTCGCGAGCCGCTTCGATCGCGTCCGAGCGCATCGCCATTCCCGGCCCCGGAAGCACCTTCGGCATCCGGAGCTCCAGGTCGTTCATCGCCCGCGGCGCCCAGCTCTTCAGGTAGGCCATCTGCACGCCCGTGGTCGAGTCGACTCGGTCCGCGGCCTCCATCAAGGAGGTCAAGAGGATCGCCTCGACGTCCGGATCGAGCGACTTGCGCGTGATCGCCTCGCGGATGGCGTCGATTTTTGCCCCGTTCTTCGGATGGAAGAATCGCGCCCGCTCGCAGAAGGTCTGCGTGAAGTACCCCGCCCGGCGGCGCACTGCAGAGAGCTCGCGGATCAGCTTTTCGGCCTCGCGCCCGACCCGATCGCGATCGCTCTGGACGTAGCAGCGCGCCAGAATGTGCGCGAAGGCGTTGTGGTCGTTCGCCGTGACGTCGTATCCGGCCTTTTTCAACGCATGCCCGACCCGCGCCGTGCCCGAGAAGAGATCGAGGACCCGGTGGACGTCGGGAAGGCTCTGGATCGTCTCGAGGATGATCGGAAGAAGGACCCGCTTCGACCCAATGTACTTGATCATTCGAGGATGTCCCCGCGCCTCATCCTCCCCCCGGCAGGAGAAGGCCTCATCACCGGGATTCGTCGCGGCGGTCCGTATCTTGCTCTTCCGCTTGGGGTTCAGATCCTGCCTCCGCTGCCTCCTCGCCTTCGCCCGCGCTTCTCTCCTCGTCCAGACTCCGCGCATAGGCGGTCAGGACGTCCTTGTATCTCTCGGTCGAGGCTGGATCGTGGCGGATCAAGTGCTGGGCGAGCGATCGGATCTTTTCGGGCGGCTCCTTCACCGCGACATAGAGGTCGAGCAGATCCCGGGCAGCCCAGACCGGAAAGGTGGGTGCGTCCCGCAGCCCGATCGGCCCCTGGAAGAAAGATTCGACAGCCCGTTCCAGGAGGTTCCGCATCTGCCCGAGCTGTCCGAGCCCGGCGTGGGCCCTCGCCGCCAGTCGGTCGATATCCGGCTGGGGACGGGAGGGGTGGACGAACGGCTTCACGGTCTCGAGGGCGCGATCGAACTTCCCGTGATCCAGGAGGATCTCGCCGTAGAGGATTGCCGCATCCCCATCTTGACCCTCTGCCCACACCCGTTGGGCTTCCTCTTCGGCCTCTTCGCCGCGTCCCTGCCGCTCGAGCAAGATCGCCCGCATCTCGGCTGCGCGGCGCCGAATCTCCTCGGGCGGATCGATCCCGCCGAGCTCGCTCAGGGCCTGCTCATCTTGATTGGCGAGAAGGTGGGCCTGCGCGGACTCAAGATGGAAGTAGGGGCTCTGACGCGTTGCGTCATCGGCCGCCGCGAAGCGATCGAGCGCCTCTGCGGCCTTTCCCTCCTGAAGGAGAAGGTACCCCTCTCGGAATGAGGCGCCGAGGGCGCGGTATGCCTCGGCCTGCTTCTCGGAAAGGGTCTGGAGGTAGACCTCGAAGATCTCATCGGGATCGTCCCCGAAGTATTCCTCATCTCCCTCCCCTTCCGCGGGGAGATTCGCGGCCGGCGCGATCGTGTCGAGCCCCTCGAGAATCTTGGCCTCGAGTTTCGTTCCGCCGCCGTGTCGCGCGAGCATTTCCCCGGCCGTCCCCGCATCCAGGTCGTCTCCCGCCAACTCGAGGATCGCTTGCCAGCAATCGACCGCTCCGCGAATGTCGCCGCCCGCCAGTAGATGCTCGCCCTCGGCGGTCTGAAGTTCGATCAGGCCCTTGCGGGCCCTGCGCCAGCCATCCTTCGCCTGGCCCAGGATGCCCTGCTCGACTTTCTCGCGAAGGAAAATCTCCTCGAAGGTCAATCGGGCTTCGTAGCAGAGTCCCTTGGCGAGTTGCTCCTGTCCCTTGGCGAGCTTCTTTTCCGCGTTGAACCCAAAGAGTCCCAAGTTCGCCTCCTTCGCAAGCAGATCCAAACGAGAAACGGCGCCCCGACGGCCGATGTGATCGCTCCGACCGGCAACTCCGTCGGGGCCATCAGAAGCCTGGCCGCCAGGTCCGCGATCAAAAGCCATCCCGCGCCGATGACTGCCGATAGGGGGAGAAGCCTGCGGTGCTCCGGCCCCACGATCCCGCGGGCGATGTGGGGGGCCATCAAGCCCAGGAAGCCGATGACCCCGCACGTCGCAACCGAAGCGGCCGCCGGGACCGTCGCCGCGATCAGGACGACCGCCCGCGTTCGTTTCACATCGACGCCGACGCTCCGCGCGACCTCGTCACCCCATAGGATCGCATCGAGTCCGCGCGCATTCCAGAATCCCAGGGCGAGTCCCACCGCGGCTCCCCCGCCGACGATGCCGACCCCTTCCCAGGACCCACCCGAAAGACTCCCCATCAGCCAGAAGAGAACTCCCTCCGGTCCGCGCGGCAGACGAAGCAGAAGAACCGAGGTGATCGCCGAACAGACCGCGGCGACGGCCATCCCCACGAGGAGGAGTGTCTCGGTTCTCTTGCCGCGCGCCCGCTCGGAGATTGCCGCGACCAGGCTGACGACGCCGGCTCCGCCAAGAAGCGCCGCAACCGCTATCGCTCCCATCGGCGGCGCGCCGGCCCCGGCCAGGGCGAAGAGAATCGCGACCGCGAGCCCGGCGCCGCTCGAGACTCCGATCACATAAGGTCCCGCCATCGGATTCTGGAAGTAGGCCTGCAGCAGCGCGCCGCTCATCCCGAGGCCGGCGCCAACCAGCGCCGCCAGAACGGCCCGCGGGAGCCGCAAATCGAGCACCAGGGTGCGGACGGCCTCCGCCCCGGGGGAAGCCGGATGAAGGAGGCCGTCGATGAGGCGCAACGGCGGAATCCCCGCGGGTCCGAAGAGAAGCGCCGCGACAAGAGCCGCTCCGCTCAATGCGTAGACGAACGCGGGGCGCATCCTCATCGGCCGCACTCCCAACTCTCATCGGGATGCAGACAGCGACCGAGCATTTGGATCGCCTCGATGACCCTCGGTCCGGGACGGAGCAGCCAGTCCGCCGGCACGACACAGATCCTGCCATCGCGCACCGCGGGAGTGCTCCGCAATCCGGGCAGGTCGCGCAACTGCGCGAGTATTCTCCCGCGCGCAACCTCGCCCGTGTCCCCGTCCTGCGCGGCGACGAGGAGGACCTCGGGACGTCGGACGAGGAGGACCTCCGCCGACAGCCGAGGCCAGGCGACCGGGGCATCGTCCCCGATGTTTTTCCCCCCGGCCAGCTCGATCGCCTCGTTCACGTGGGTGCCGGGACCGGCCGTCCAATCGGGCGATGCCGGGTCATGGTAATAGACGCGAGGGCGCCCGTTGCCGGCGATCCCCGCCGATGCCGCCCGCAGACATGCGAGGCCGCCCGAGAAGGAACGGAGCGCCGCGCCCGCGCGGGCCGTGTCGTCGGGCGAGACGATCCGAACCACCGCGCGCATCGCTTCGTAAATCTCCGCAATCCCACCCTGGGACTCGACCGCATAGGTCGCGACGTTCGCGGCGCGCAGGCGATCGAGGATCGCCGTCGGGTTTCCCCTGGTCGCGAGAACGAGATCGGGCCGGAGGGAGAGGATCGACTCGATCGAGGGATCGACGATTCCGCCCACGCGGGCGATCCCCTCGACACCGGCGGGGTAGTCGCAGAACCGCGTCACGCCGACGATCCGCTCCCGCTTCACCCCGACCGCGAAGAGGATCTCGGTCAGATTCGGCGAGAGCGAGACGATCCGCTCGGGCGGGAGACCGGCGGGCAGGACGACCCCCAACGCATCCCGGTTGCCCGCGGGCCGGGAGCTCTCGTTCACCGCCGCGGCTTCGCCCGCGCGGCCGGCCTCGGGCGAAGCCGAACTTCCGAAAATCAGCGCAAGGAGAAGAAGCCCCCGAGGCGCCGCAGAGAGCTTCCTCATCTCTCCGCCTCGGGACGCGACACGCGCGGCGTGCCCGTATAGGGGTCGGGAAAGACCATCGCGCGCACGCCGAAGCTCTTTTCAATCTGTTCGGCCGTAAGAATCTCGGCCGGGGGGCCGTCAGCGGCAATCCTCCCCCCGCTGAGCAGAATCATCCGGTCCGCATGGGCGGCCACGACCTCGAGATGGTGATCGGCCACGAGAACCAAGCGGCCGGAGGAAACGATCCGGCGAAGCAGCCGGTAGATCTCGTCCTGAAAACGAAGATCGAGACTCGCGATTGGCTCGTCGAGCACCAGGATCGGCGTGTCTTGGGCGATCGCGCGTGCGATCATCGCTCGTTGCCACTCGCCTCCGCTCAAGGTCTCGACCTCGCGATCGATGAGCTTTTCGAGGCCGACCTCGCGGATCGACGAGTCGACGATCTCCTCTTCGTCGGCCGGCAGCGGCCGCATCGGGCGTTCCACCCGGTATCGCCCGATGCGAACCATCTCCCGCACCGTCATTGCGAACAGGAGATCGGCCCGCTGCGGAACCCACGCGATGAGTCCGGCCAGTTCACGCGGGGAAACTGCGTTCACGTCCTTCCCGCATACCGTGACGGTGGCCCCACTCGAACGAATCAATCCGGACGCGATCTTGAGAAGTGTGGACTTGCCCGATCCATTCGGACCGACCAGCGCGCCAAGGCCGGGCCCCGCGAACCCGAGTTCCACTTGTCGAAGAACGGGGTCGCCATTGTACCCAAACGCACGGACGGCAATCTGGAGGCTCGCTCCTCGCGCAACCGATGGCAGATGAACCTCCAACTACTGATCTGTAAACCGATTACGTGTTGCCATGTGCGATCCCTCGCGGTACCCTCCCAAACAGACCATGACCGACAGTCGCAGACAAAACGTCGACCGCAGGAGCCGGCCGACGCGCCCCATCAGCCGGTATACCTTCTTCAAGGGTCGCCGTCGCGCCCGCCGAAGGGTGGAGGATCCTCCCAACTACTACGTCGACCGGCTCGGGGGCGAGGTCTGGCTCGTGCTCCTCTCGATATTCCTCTTCCAGATCCTCGACACGAACCTGACCCTCTTTCATCTCCAGCGCGGCGGGGAGGAGCTAAACCCGCTTATGCGGAAGCTGATCGTGCGCGACCAGCGGCTGTTCGTCATCGTGAAGCTCGGAATCTCGGTGCTGGGCCTTGCATTCCTCGGAATCCACAAGAACTACCCGTACGTGCGGCCGGGCCTGCTCGTCCTCTTCGTCCTTTTTCTCGGCGTTGTCGGGTGGCACTGCTTCCTGGCCCTACAGACGATCTGATCCCCCGCGCCGCGATCCTCGGCCGAGCACCAAAGAAGCTCTTGGCGCCCCCATCCCGCCGACGGGCTACTGCTTCTTTCCGAAGTCCACCCGCGGCGCAGTCTCCGCTCCGGGAGCCGCCTCGTAAGGCGTGGCCGTCTTGAAGCCGGTCGCGGAGGCGATGATGTTCGCCGGAAACGTGCGCACCTTGATGTTGTAGTCCCGGACCGTCACGTTGTAGCGGCCGCGCTCCGTGGCGATCCGATTCTCGGTCCCGGCGAGCTCGTCCTGGAGACGCATGAAGTTCTCGTTGGCCTTCAGATTCGGGTAATTCTCCACCACGACCATCAGGCGGCTCAGGGCGGAGGAAAGCTCGCCGTTCGCCTTGATCTGATCGGGAATCGCCCCGGCCCCGGCCACCTTCGCTCTCGCTTCCGTCACGCGGATGAGGACGTCTTGCTCGTGAATCTGATACCCCCGCACCGTCTCGACGAGGTTCGGGATCAGGTCGAGCCGCCGCTGGAGAACCGTCTGGACCTGCGCCCAGGACGCCTTGACCGATTCATCCATTTTCACCAGGCCGTTGTACGTGCTCTGGATGTATCCGAATGTGCCAAGGACGACCACCACGAGAAGGGCGATGATCGACAGGATGATGAGAGTTCCGCGCTTCATTCGAGCCTCCTTACGGCTTGGGCGCCCCGCCGCTCGACGCGGTCTCAGGCGTTTCCGCTTCCATTCTCGATCTTCTCCGAAAGTGCTTCGAGCAGGCGCAGCGTCCGCGCGTACAGGTCGATGACCGCATCGCGGTTCGTGCGGCCCTTGCCGGCGCGCAGGGTCCGTAGATCACTCAGCGTCTGCGCATCCACCCCCAGGGATGTCCCGCAGGCCTCGCGGAAGGCGGGACCGGCGGCCTTCCAATCGCCGCCGCCCCAGAAGAGCATTCCGCGGAGGATCGCCTCGAGCGCCGGCACGGCCGCGGAAAGAACCAAACGAAGGTGCCGATCCTTCCCGCAGCTCTCCAGGTAGCCGCGCCGCAGGAGGAGCTCCTTGGCCTTGATCTCCCGTTCCGCCTGCACCCGGACATCCTTGGGATCGACCCGAAGCCCCTCGAAGGGGTCGCTTCCGCGAACCACCCGATGGGCGGCCATCATCCCCAAGATCTCCAGCGGATACGAATCGGCCGAGGAGGAAAGGAAGTCTCGATCGACCAGGAGCGGCGTCGAGATCCCGCTCTTCGACCATCGGCCGACGCGCCCTTGCAGGCGCGAAAGAATGTCGAGCGTCACGTCGTCGAGGACGACGAGCAGGTTCAGATCGCTCCGGCCAGGGACGTGATGGCCGGTCACGGCGCTGCCGTAGAGGACGATCGCTCGCACGCCACCCCCGGCACCCGCTTCCACCTCGGCGGCAAATCGACTCAGGATTCCCTCGACGTCCTTCATCCCCATGGCATCCTCCATCAATATCCGCGCGAGGCGCCGCCGCCGCCGCTCAAACCGCCGCCGAATCCCCCAAATCCACCGCCACTTCCACCAAAACCCCCACCGAGGCCACCAAATCCACCCATACCGCCAAATCCGCCGGGGCCGATCCGTCCCCCGGGACCGCCTCCGTGGAGGCTCGCCCTCGACCTTATGATTGAGATGATCACGACGATCAGGAAGAAAACGACGGTTACTGCCGGCGGCCGCCCGCGCGCGGGCCGGCGTGCGGCAGCCACCGGCGCGCCTTGGTCGGCAATCGCGGGGTCCTTTCCAACCTCCTCGAGCGCAATCCGCGCGACCGCCCGCAACGCCGCCGCGTATCCCTCGGCCATTCTCCCCTCGCGCAAGTACGGGATGGCTTCCCGGTCCAGGATCGCGCCGGTCTTCCCGTCGGGAAGCGCCCCCTCGAGACCGTAGCCGACCTCGATTCTGATCCGACGTTGCTCGATCGCATGGAGCAGAAGGACGCCCTGGTTGGTCCCCTTCTTTCCGATCCCCCATTGTTCATAGAGCCGGGTGGCGGCTTCCTCGATCGTCAGATCTCCGATCGTGGGAAGGACCGCGATCACGATCTCGATGCCTCCCTGACTCTCGACACGCTGGAGGTAGCCTTCGAGCCCGGCTCGCTGTCCCGGCGTCAGCACCCCGGCGAAGTCATTCACGAAGCCGACCGGGTCGGGGAAGGGACGATCTTCTGCCCGCGCGAAACCCGCAACAAGTAAGAGAACGATGGCCCAGGCGCGAGCAGCCCGATTCATCGCCGAACGCCGACCCAGACCGTCAAGCCCGGCTCCAGATCAATCATGCACTCCTGATCGGCGTCCCCGCGTTCCCGAAGGATCTCCGTGGCGAGGGTTTCCCCGGCGATTCCCGCTCCGTGCCGGTCGAGCAGTTCGGCGACCACGTCCTCCGACCCGTCGCAACAAAGCGAGATCCGATCCTCAACCTGATACCCGGCCTTCTTGCGAAGGTCCTGGACGCCGCGAATCAGCTCGCGCGCGTACCCCTCGATCAAGAGATCCCGGCCGATTTCCGTGTCCAGAGCGACCATCATGGAGTGATCGTGCGCCAGCGCCAAGCCCGGGCGGGGCAGGTAGGCGATCTCGAACTCCTCCTTCTCGAGCTCGTGTCCCTCGACCGACAGCCGTCCGTTGGCAGCCAGGGCCCATCGACCCTCCTTGGCGGCGGTCTGCACCGCCTTCACGGCCTGTCCCAGCCGTTTCCCCAATACGGGGAAGTTCAGCTTGATCTGGGCTTCTCCAACCTCGGACGCGGCTCGGTCGGTGCGCACCGCCTTCACGTTCAGCTCCTCGGCCATCTCGCGCATGAGGCCGTCCCCGAAGTCGGGAAGGCGCCCCGCGAGCGGAACGAGCCACATTGTGGCAAGGGGTTGCCGGACCTTGATCTGGACCTTTTCGCGGGCGGCCCTTCCCAGGCTCACCGCGCGGAGGACGGCCGCCATCCGGAGATTCCCCGCCTCGTCGATCAGCTCGGTGAGCGATTCGGGATAGTCCGTGAGGTGAACGCTTTCGGGCGCGTTCTTCGATCCGCGTTCGCGCATCGGCGCCGTCAAGTTGCCCCAGATCTCTTCAGTGACGAAGGGGATCACGGGCGCCAGCAGGCGGGACGTCGTCGTGAGGACATGATGGAGGGTCCGGTACGCGAAGAGTTTGTCTTCGTCGTCCCCGCTCCGCCAGAACCTTCGCCGGCTGCGCCGCACGTACCATGTCGACAGTCCGTCGAAGAACTCCTCCGTGAGGCGAACCGCACCGGCGAGATCGCAGGCATCGATCCGCACCCTGAAGTCCGCGACGAGGCGGTGGAGCGCCGAGAGAATCCATCTGTCGAGCGGGTTCTTGCCGTGGCCCAGGGTCTCATCGACGCGGGCGCCGGCCGGATCGAAGCCGTCCAGGCTGGCATAGGTGACGAAGAACCCGTATACGTTCCATAGGGTTAGCAGCTTCCTGCGGACTTCGTCGGCGACGTGATATCCGAAGCGGAGATTGATCGACGGATTCTGTCCGCAGTACAGCCACCTCATCACGTCGGCGCCCATCTTCTCGACCGCCTCGGCGAACCAGATCGCGTTGCCCTCGCTCTTGTGCATCGGGAGATTCTTCTCGTCGTGAACCTTCTCGTACGAAAAGACTTCCCGGTAGGGCGACCTTCCCTCGAGCGTCACGCCCATGAACATCATCGAGTAGAACCAGAGCCGGACCTGTTCCCGCATCTCGCAGACCAGCTCGGCCGGGTACCACTTCTCCCAGTAGGCCCGGTCCTCGAAGTACTTCAAGGTCGAGAAGGGGACGATTCCGGCATCGAGCCAGCAGTCCCCCACGTCGAGAATGCGAACCGCCTCCATCCCACATTCCGGGCACCGAATCCTGATCTCGTCGATCCACGGCCGATGCAGCTCCGGAAGGGCATCGACCGCCGCCGGATCGACCGCACGCTCCCTCAGCTCACGCACGCTTCCGACGATCGTGAGATGTCCGCCGGCGCAGCGATAGAACGGCAGGGGGAGCCCCCAGTAGCGCTTGCGGGAGATGCACCAATCTCCCATGTTGTTGTACCAGTCCTGGACGCGCTTGCCGACCGACTCGGGAATCCAGTTGACCCTCTCCGCCTCGGCCTTCATCAGGGGACGGATCTCGTCGCTTGCAATGAACCATTCGTACTCGACGCGGAAGACGAGCTTCTCTTTGCAGCGCCAGCAGTGCGGGTAGCGGTGCCGGTACGATTCCTGCCGGAAAAAGAGCCCCTTCTCCTTCAGGTCCGCGAGAATCGGCTTCTCGACGCCATGAACGTCCATCCCGGTCAGCCAGCCGAACCCCTCGACGTACTTGCCGGACCCGTCGAGAGGAACGACCACGGGGAGGTCCTCGACCTTGGCGAGCTCGTTGTCCTCCGCGCCGCATCCGGGAGCGATGTGAACGATCCCGGTCCCTTCTTCCTCGCCCACATCCGCCCAAGAGATGATCCGATGCCCAAAGGTGACCACAGGAAGGTCGTCGAACGGTCCGTCGTAGGCCCAGCCGATCATCTCGGCGCCCTTCAGGGAGCCGAGGATCTCTCCCTTGCCCTTGAAGATCGCCTGCGCCGTCCCGCGGCTCAGATAGTAGAGATGCCCTTCGAATGCAATCTTGACGTACTCGAGGTCAGGATTGACCGCCGCCGCAACGTTCGACGTGAGGGTCCACGGCGTGGTGGTCCAGACGAGCAGCGACTCGCCCGCCCGTCCGTGCAGCGGGAATCTGAGGAAAACCGAGGTGTCGGTGATCTCGACATACCCGTCGGCGAGCTCATGCTGCGACAGGCTCGTTCCGCACCGGGTGCACCAAGGCATGGCCCGGTGCCCCTCGTAGAGCCATCCCTTCTCGCGGCAGATCTTGAGGAAGTGCCAGATCGCCTCGATGTTCGTGTCGGACATCGTGTAGTAGGAGTCGTCCCAACGCATCCACTGCCCCAGGCGGATCGACTCCTCGGCCTGGATCGCGCTGAACCGATCGACCCGGGCCCTGCATTGTCGGGAGAAGTTGTCGAGGCCATAGTTCTCGATGTCGCGCTTCGAGTTGAATCCAAGATCCTTCTCGGTTTCGACCTCTAGCCAAAGTCCCTGGCAGTCGAAGCCGTTCTGGTAACGCTGGTCGAAGCCGCACATCGCCTTGTAGCGCTGGAAAACGTCCTTGTAGGTCCGTCCCCAGGCGTGATGAACGCCCATGGGGTTGTTCGCGGTGATCGGGCCGTCGATGAACGACCAGTGCGCATTCCCCTCGTTCAGCCGCCGCCGCTTCTCGAAGATCCGCCGCTCCCGCCAGAAATCCAGGATCCTATGCTCCAGCGCGACGAAGTTTTCCTTCGGATCCACCGACCTGAACATCCAACCTCCTGGCATGCTCCGGGCCATTCGCCGGCGCCGCGGCCCCACGCGCAGTCCGAGCTAACGGGGTCCTTATTCTCGAGACGAATGAAGGGCGTACGTGAGCCCCTCGAGCTCGATCGTGATGTCGACGTTTCGCAGGCGTACTTGCTGGGGGGTCTCGATCTTCTTGGGGGCGAAGTTGAGGAATCCCCGGATGCCCGCCTCGCGGAGGCGATTCACGACATCCTGCGCAGCGCCGCCGGGGGTCGCGACGATGGCGAGCTCGGCTCCGGTCCGCGCGATGACGTCGCGCGCTTCGTCCATGTGATGGATGCCGACGCCGTCCCAATGGGTTCCGATCTTCGCCGGATCAACATCGAAGACGGCTACGATCTCAAAACCGTGCCGGGTGAAGTCCTTGTAGGAGCAGAGGGCGTGTCCCAAGTTCCCCGCTCCCGCGAGGACGACCTTCCAGCGCCGATGGAGTCCGAGGATCGTCTTGATCTCGTTCTTCAACATCTCGACGCGATACCCGCGACCCCGCTTGCCGAAGTTGCCGAAGTAGGAGAGGTCCTTCCGGATCTGGGCCGAGTTCGTTCCCGCCAGGTCCGCAAGCGCAGCAGAGGACACGACATCGGTCCCTTGATGCTCGAGTGTCTCCAGGATTCTGTAGTAGACGGAGAGTCTCCGGACGGTGTAGTCGGAGATCTTGGGTCCCCGGCTTCTCACTGCCAGCATCGATTCCTCCGATTCCTGCGGCCGATCCGCCAGGGGGGAGCATCCTCCCCCCCCCGGCCCTACTGGTCTTCCTTTTCCCCGGACCCCTCGTCTTCCGTCTCGCCCTCGGATCCGTTCTCCTCGAACGGCGCGCCGACCATCGGTTCGTCTCCCGGTGCAGGGACGACGACGCCGTTCTCTTCATCCGCCATCGCGATGGTGGCAACGTCAACAACCTGGTCGTCTTCCTCAAGCTGGATCAACCGGACGCCCTGGGTCGCCCTTCCCTGAACCGAGACCTGCGCAAGCCGCAGCCGGATCACCAGCCCGCCCTGGCTGATCACCATCAACTCATCCCGGTCGCGCACCGCCTTGATCGCGACACAGTTTCCGTTGCGCTTCGAGATGCGGACGTTCACAACGCCCTGCCCGCCCCTGTCCGTGAGACGGTAGTCTTCGATCCGGCTCCGCTTCCCGAAGCCGTGCTCCGTCACGGTGAGAAGGGTCAGCGCGGGGTCGCGCACGACGACCATCCCGACGACCTCGTCATCGGGCCCGCGCCGGCGCACGCCCCGCACCCCTGCGGAAACCCGCCCCATCGACCGGGCGCGCGACTCCTGGAACCGGATCGCCTTGCCCTTCTTCGTGGCCAGAACGATATCGCGCTGGCCGTCGGTCAGCTCCGCCGCGATCAGGGTATCCCCTTCCCGCAGCACGATCGCCACAATCCCGGCCTTCCGGGGGTTCGAATAGGCCATGAGCGGAGTCTTCTTGATCCCGCCCATCCTCGTGGCGAGCAGGAGGTAGGCTCCTTCCACGAATTCCCGGACCGGGACGTACGCCGTGATCCGGTCCTCCCTCCCGATCTGGACGACATTCAAGATCGAGCGCCCGCGAGCGGCCCGCGCCGCCTGCGGGATCTCGTGAACCTTGAGCCAGTAGCAGCGACCCCTGTCCGTGAAGAGGAGGAGGTAGCTGTGCGTCGAGGCGACGAAAATGTGCTCGACGAAGTCATCCTCCCGGACTTGGGCCCCCGAATGCCCCTTCCCCCCGCGATGCTGGCTGCGATAGCTCGCCATCGGGACCCGCTTGATGTATCCCTGATGGCTGATCGTGATCACCACGTCCTCGTCGGGGATCAGGTCTTCCACCTCGAAACTCGACGGCTCCTCGCCCGCGACGATCTCCGTCCGGCGCGCGTCGCCGTAGGCTTCCTTCATTGCCACGATCTCTTCGCGGATGATCTGCATGACGAGCGCGCGGTCGGCCAGGATGTTCCGATACTTCTCGATCCGCGAGACGACTTCGGCATACTCTTCGTCGATCTTCTTCCGCTCGAGGTTTGTGAGCCGCTGCAAGCGCATCTCGAGGATCGCGTTCGCCTGCTCCTCCGAGAGGCCGAAGGCCTCCATCAGACCATGTCGCGCCGCGTCAACGTCCGCCGAGGCGCGAATCAGCGCGATCACGGCGTCGATGTGATCGAGGGCAATCCTCAGTCCCTCGAGGATGTGGGCCCGCTTCTCCGCCTGCGCGAGATCGTACCGCGTGCGCCGCTCGACGACCTCGACCCGATGACCGAGGAAAACTTGAAGTAATTCCTTCAGATTCAAGACCTTGGGCCGGTTGCCGACCAGCGCGAGCATGTTCGCGCCGAAGGTCGTCTGCATCTGCGTGTGCTTGAAGAGCTGGTTCAGGACCACCCGCGGCTGCGAGTCCTTCTTCAGCTCGATGACGACCCGCATCCCCTCACGATCCGATTCGTCGCGGATGTCCGAGATTCCCGCGACGCTCCCTTCCTTCACTAGGGCGGCGATTCGCTCCACGAGCGCCGCCTTGTTCACCATGTAGGGGACCTCGGTCACGATGATCCCGTCGCGCCCCCCCCGCAGTGTGTCGATCGTGGCGCGGGCGCGGACCGTCATCAGACCGTGCCCCAGCAGGTAGGTGTCGCGGATCCCTTGGCGGCCCTGAATGATGCCGCCGGTCGGGAAATCAGGTCCCTTCACGAAGTGGCACAAGTCCTCGACGGAGCAATCCGGCGTCTCGATCAGGTGGACGATCGCATCGACCGTCTCGCCCAGGTTGTGCGGCGGGATGTTGGTCGCCATCCCCACGGCGATCCCGCTCGAACCGTTCACGAGGAGGTTCGGGAACGCGGAGGGGAGCACAACCGGCTCCTGGCGCGTTTCGTCGTAGTTCGGCCGGAATCCGACGGTCTCCTTCTCGAGGTCGCGGAGCATCTCCTCCGCCACCCGCGTGAGGCGCACCTCCGTGTACCGCTCGGCCGCCGCGGCGTCCCCGTCCACCGATCCGAAGTTCCCCTGTCCGTCCACGAGCGGGTAGCGCAGCGAGAAGGTCTGCACCATTCGCACCATCGTGTCGTACACCGCGACCGTTCCGTGCGGGTGGTAGTTGCCCGTCACGTCTCCGGTGATCTTGGCGCTCTTCCGATAGGGCCGGTCGTGTTGGAGGGACAGGTCGTTCATCGCGACCAGAATCCTCCGGTGGACGGGCTTCAGGCCGTCGCGCGCGTCCGGCAGGGCGCGCGAAACGATCACGCTCATCGAGTAGTCGATGTACGACGACCGCATCTCGTCCTCGATGGCCACCGGGACGAGCTTTTCTCCTTTGGTATCCATTTCTCCGCCGGGTATTTCTACCGCACGTTGTTTCCGGTTACCAGGGGCGCCGCGCCCTCGCCAATTCCGCGGCGAGGGCAAGAGAGCGGGGCCCGCGCCCTAGATGTCGAGGTTCCGCACGAAGAGCGCGTTCTCCTCGATGAACTTTCTACGAGGCTCCACTTGATCACCCATGAGAACCGAGAAAACCCTCTCCGCCTCAGCGGCATCCTCGCTCGAGATCTTCAAAAGGGTCCGGGTCTCCGGGTTCATCGTCGTCTCCCAGAGCTGCTCGGGGTTCATTTCGCCGAGACCCTTGTA
>CAZNRY010000026.1:26096-29436 GCA_964575675.1 uncultured bacterium | reverse complement strand
GCCAGACCGCGCCGAACCCGGTGCTCACGACGGTCAAGTACTTCCGCGCCGAGTATGAAGCCCACATCA
Organism: uncultured bacterium; assembly: GCA_964575675.1. Lineage (GTDB taxonomy): Bacteria > Eisenbacteria > RBG-16-71-46 > CAIMUX01 > VGJL01 > CAZNRY01. Next base: position 29,367 of record CAZNRY010000026.1, on the reverse strand, counting down.
GCAACAAGAAGTGCCCCGCGCACAGCTGCACGGCGCTGCTGACCTACATGATCACGGAGGCGTGCAACGGGTGCATGGCGTGCGGCCGCGTCTGTCCAAGCGGCGCGATCACGGGCGAGAAGAAACAAATGCACGCGATCGACCAATCGAAGTGCATCCAGTGCGACGAGTGCTACAAGACCTGCCGCTTCCACGCGATCACACGGCTGTAATGGCATCAGGAGAGTAGGGAATCATGGACCTGGTCAAGCTCGAGATTGACGGCAAGAGGGTGATCGCAGACAACCGCCAGACGATCCTTCAAGTCGCGCGGGAGAACGGGATCCACTCGATCCCGACCCTATGTCACGACAAGCAGCTTGAGCCCTTCGCCTCTTGCTTCCTCTGTGTCGTGAAGGTCAGGGGGGCGCGCACGCTCCTTCCGGCCTGCTCGACCAAGATTGGAAGCGGCATGGTCGTCGAGACCGACAATGCCGAGATCCGGCGATCGCGCAAGGCGGCGCTCGAGCTCATGCTCTCGAATCACTATGCCGACTGCATCGGCCCCTGCCAACTCGCCTGCCCGGCGGGAATCGACATCCAGGGCTATGTTGCCCTGGCCGCGCTGGGGAAGTATCAGGACGCGATCCAACTCATCAAGGAGCGCAACCCGCTCCCCGCGATCTGCGGGCGCGTCTGCACGCGCCCCTGCGAGGTGCGCGGCTGCCGGCGCAACCTGCTCGACGAAGCGGTCGGGATCGACTACATCAAGCGCTACCTGGCCGATCTCGATCTGGGCCGCAGGGAAGGCTTCCGTCCCGTGGCGGGGCCGAAGAACGGGCGAAAGGTCGCGATTGTGGGGGCGGGTCCCGCGGGGCTCTCATGCGCCTACTACCTCGCGCTGAAGGGATACGACGCGCAGATCTTCGAGAGTCTTCCCGAGGCGGGAGGGATGCTCCGCTACGGGATTCCGGAGTACCGGCTGCCGAAGGACATCCTCGACCTCGAGGTGAACCTGATTCTCGATCTCGGGGTGAAGCTCTCGACGAACGTCACCTTGGGCAAGGACTACACGGTATCGAGCCTCAAGGAAGACGGCTTTGAAGCGATCTTCCTGGGACTCGGCGCCTGGGACAGCTCGAAGATGAGGGTCCAGGGGGAGGAGGCCGAAGGGATTCTGCCCGGCATCGAGTTCCTGAAGAACTTCTCCCTGCGGAAGAAGATCGACATTCACGGGAAGGTCCTCGTGGTCGGGGGAGGAAACACCGCGATCGATTGCGCGCGGACGGCGCTCCGGCTCGGCGCGATGGAGGTCAGACTCCTCTATCGTAGAACAAGAAACGAGATGCCGGCGAACGAGATGGAGATCGTGGAGGCGGAGCACGAAGGGGTCGAGATGGACCTCCTCGTGGCCCCGGTCCGGGTGATTCAGCAAGACGGCCGCCTCACCGGCCTCGAGTGTATCCGGATGGAGCTCGGCGAACCCGACGCGAGCGGACGGCGGAGCCCGAAACCGATCCGGGGTTCCGAGTTCGTCATCGACTGCGACTTCGCGATCGCCGCGATCGGCCAGGGAACCAAGATCACGGAGTTCGCGGACGGGAAGGTCCCGAACTTCCTGCCGCTCGGCGAGGTCTTGAATCTAACCCGTTGGCAGACGATCCAGGTGAACGCGGGTACGTTCGAGACCAGCGTCGAGGGGGTCTTCTCCGGCGGGGACGTGGTCACGGGGGCGGCGACCGCGATCGAGGCGATCGCCGCGGGTCGCAAGGCGGCCCACTCGATCGACCTCTACGTCCGCACCGGGAAGGCGCAGCCCGAGCCGGTCGAGTTCTTCAGCCGAAAGGACACCTACCACAGCGTCACGATCGAAGACCTGCGGGAAGGAGCGCGCTACCCTCGCCGTCCGATGCCGGCGCTCTCTCCCGAAGAGAGGAAGAAGTCGTTCAACGAGGTCGAGCAGGGATACACGGCCGAGGACGTGAGGCGGGAGGCGTTCCGCTGCCTCGAGTGCGGGTGCACCGCTCTCTTCGATTGCGACCTGCGTCGATTCGCGACCGAGTACCAGGTCGACATCGCGTCCTTCATCGGCGAGGCGAAGGAGTACAAGATCGATCGGAGCCACCCCCTGATCGAACTCGACCCGAACAAATGCATTCTCTGCGGGAAGTGTGTCCGGGTCTGCAGCGAGATCGTGGGGATTGCGGCCTATGGGTTCATCAACCGCGGGTTCAACACGGTCGTGAAGCCGGCCCTCGGCGGATCGCTGATGGAGACCGATTGCGTGAGCTGCGCGCTCTGCATCAGCGCCTGCCCCACCGGCGCGATCGCGGCGAAGATCCCCCTTGCCAAGCCTGGTCCGTGGAGGACGGAGCCGAACCCGACCGTCTGCCACTACTGCGGCGTCGGATGCCGGATCAACTACGACACCTTCGGGGACTCTCTGATCAAGTCGTCGCCCTATGAGCATGATTGTCCGACCGACGGAAACCACTGCAAGAAGGGTCGTTTCGGCTACCACTACGTGCAGGCGCCGGAACGCCTTCGCCTGGGTAAGATCCGTACCGGGCGTGAGCTTCAGGATTCTCCCCTGGACGAGACGATCCGCTACGCTGCGATGCGCCTGAAGGAGCTGCAGCGCCGTCATTCCGGTGACGAGATCGCCGTATTCGTCTCCCCCAGGCTGACGAACGAGGAGGCCTACCTCGCGCAGAAGTTCGCCCGGATCGCTCTCAAGACCCACAACGTGACGAGCTTCGCCCACCTGGTGAACGCGGACCTCTTCTGTCCGGAGGTCGTCTCGACCGCCTCGTACCGCGACGTTGCCGACGCCCAGGCGATCATCGTCGTCAACTCGCAAACGGACGAGGAGCACTTCGTCGCCGACCTGCTCTGCAAGAAGGCGATCCGTAAGGGCGGAAAGCTCATCTACATCGGCCCCGAGGAGAACCGCGTCTCCGAGTTCGCGGAAGTCCAGCTCACCTGCAACCAGGGGGACGAGGGTCGGGTGCTGCTCGCGCTCTTGAAGGAGGTCGCCTCCCTCGGGCGCTTCGACTGGAGCGAATGGCCGGAACTCGCACGCGCCGCGGCCGCGGCGGTCCTCGGGGACGAGGGGGACGTGTGCGGCGTCAAGCGCGCCGATCTGGCCGAGGCGGCGGGAATCTTGGCCAGGAGCATTCTCAAGGTCTTCGTATTCAACAAGGACTACAGGGGAACCCGCACGGTTCATGACGAGCGGCTGTTCGCCGAGGTCGCCCGTTCGCTCGGCTGTGCGATCCTCGCGCTCAGGGAG
>CAZNRY010000026.1:0-26086 GCA_964575675.1 uncultured bacterium | reverse complement strand
AGTCGAACATGCAGGGCCTTCTCGACATGGGCGTCAATCCCTCATGGATGCCCGGCTATGTCGCGACGAACGACGAGGCGGCCATCGATGATCTCGAGAAGGACTGGTGCGTCGCGCTTCGAGACATGGAGCAGGGCAAGAGCGACATCGCCGAGCTCCTCCGCCAGAAGAAGATCAAGGTCGCGGTCGTCATCGGGGAAGACCCGCTCGGCAGTGGAAGCTGCCCGGAGGAGCTCATCGACGGGCTCCTCGCGGCTGACTTCCTCCTCGTGGCGGATCTCTTCCCGACCGCGACGGCAAGCGTGGCAAACGTCGTTCTGCCGCTCTCGAGCACCGCGGAGACGGCGGGGACGTTCACGAACTCCGAGCGGCGGGTGCAGCGCCTGAGCCGGGCCATCCCTCCGCTCTCCGGAATGGAAACCTGGGAGATCATCTGCCAGATCGCCGGCGAGATGGGCTATCGCTTCAAGATGAAGTACGGAAGCGTTGAGGAGGTCACGGCCGAGATCACGCGCGTCGTTCCGATCTACCGGGACGTCGTGATCGACAGCAATGACACCGAGTCGATCTGGGATCTGGCCAAGTTCCCCTTGGCGCGTGTGAAGCCGGACGCAGCAAGCCTCCCAACGACCGTTGCGCCGGTTGCGACGCTCGCGCTCGACCACCTCGAGCGGCGATTCGCTGACTGGTTCGAGGGGGAGTTCGCGCGGGCGCGGGAGTCGCTGGAGAGCACGCTCGCGGTCGGCTGAGTCTCTCGTGTGAGCGGTTCCCGGAGTCGATTCTCTGGGCCACGCCCGCGAGGACCCGGAGGTCGGTCAGTTCGTCGGATCCGTCCCTTGCTACTCACGGCTGAGTTGGTATGGATGGACGTTCGCCGGTCCGCGATGCGCCTCGGCCAGCCACTGGCGGACGTTTGCCGGTTTCGTATGCCCATTGCTGCCGATTCCCGTTGGCATGGGTGGACGTTCGCCGGTCCACCGGGTTTCCCGCCTGCAAGTGCACCAATGACCTCCTCTCTTGATGCGGCGTCGTGGATTCGTCGATCAACGTGGCTGACATGGAGAGAAGCACGATTGATGCCAGTGCGTCGGTCAGTCATCGAGTCAAGCGACCAGGATTCGTCTCAGCCCGCGCGTCGACGCGCGTTCTTACCGAGGAGGGTCAGGCGGGGCGTGATTCCGGTAGGTAGCGAGGCCTGTATACCTGTCGCGTCGGCTAATCGACCCGTCGGGTCGCCCGGAGGACCGTGCCAATGCCTATGAATGAGTTCGCAGACCACCCTCAGCCCAAGGCGTCGTCCCGAATCACAGGTGTGTCGACGGGTTGTTCACGCCCTGGAAGATGGCTTCCTGCATCAGCGGCGGGCGAGTTGGGCGCGGCTGCTGCAGAAGATCCTGGAGGTGGACCCGCTTCTGTGTTCCCGCTGCCGGGCGGAGATGAAGATCGTCTCTGTGATCACCGATCCGGCGGTCGTGGATCGCATCCTGGCCGGGATGCGCGAGAGGGGAGAATGCCATGCGCGAAGGCGAGCTGAGTGCTGGGGCGAGGGGGAGTGAGGCTCCCGCTGGCGGTGTTCGAGGCTGCCAGCGACCCGTGTCGGGGAGCAGGGGGGTACCCGGACCGCCTCAGGGGCGTTTTCGACCCCTTCGTTCGTCTCGACCGGGCGCATTGCTGGGGAGGTGTCTGGATACAATCCCCTATGCGCACGTCAACTTCGATGTCATGTCGTCTACCGTAGGGGCAACGGGCGCCTGGCTACGCGGTTCACGGACAATGTGAACCCGGAGCCCGATGACTGGTCCGCCGAAGAATACGCGACCGCCGGCACCACGGAGCAGCCACCCTGGGTCTGCGTCATCGGTGGAGCGGCCAGCGCCGCCGTGGTCTACGCCCGCAGCAACGACAACGGATCTCCGTATTTCGTGACGAAAACCGGCGCCCCGAGCGCCGTGGACCTGGAGTCGCCCTCCGCTTTTCCCGGGTGCCTGGACGTGTTTCCGAGTCCGGCCGCCGGTCCGGTGAAGATCCTCTTCCCCGCACAGGACGACGCCTCGGAGTCGGCCTCGATTCCAACGGGGGTGGTGGTGGACGTGACCGGACGGTTCGTCGTCCGTCTCGCCGGATGGCGCCCGGTAGGTCCAAGCTACGAGTCGATCTGGGACGGGAGAGACGCTGGTGGAAGCGGAGTGCCCGCCGGGGGTCTACTACCTCAGGGTGGTGACAGCACGGGACGTGCGCTGCGCTCCTGTAACGATCGCTCGCTAGACCAGGCACGCGGCGGAACCGTCATTTCGGAAAGGCGGATCGAACGAATCCAGCCGCACCGCGACCTGGAACTCGCTTCGTGCGCTCTCATCATCCTCCAGCTTCCCGTAGTCCGAACCGAGGAAGCCGAATGTAAGAGCCGGCGTCCCGCCCCCGTGCCGAGCCGGAAGAGCTCGCGCCAGGGCGGGGCTGTAAGACCCCTGTAAGACCCCCGCGCAAGACTCTCCCTGTCAGCCCGGACCGCGGCTGGGTCGGATGATTGGCCTGCCGGACGGAGCCTCCGCCGCAAGGCGGAGCCCCTCGGCCGAGGCCGCCCGGAAGCCGAAGCCGACCCGATCGGTCGGGGCTCTGTCAGGAGGTGCCCGATGAGAACCGGATCGTTACCCACTGGAAGGCGGGGACAACTTGCTCGGATCCTCGCTGTGTTGCTTGTCTGCGCCGGCCCGGCCTGGGCCGACTTCGGGGCCGACGTGCCCCTGACCGCGGGAGACTTGTCCCGTATCACAAGCCACAACAACGCCTGGTCCGTCGCCACGGACGGCAAGGGCAACGTCCACGTGATCTACGGAGCCTTCGAGATCGACTGGGGTCACCCCGAGGACCAGGAATTCTTGCCGATGTACCGGATGTACGATCGTGAGGCCGGCACGTGGGGTCCCCCCCTCGAGCTGGCCGATGTCGCCGATCGCGTCGTCTGCTGGTGGCACTTCGCGATCGCGACGGATTGCCGGGACAACGTCCACATGGCATGGGTCCAGCTGGGCGGCATGGAGGAAAGTCCAAAACTATACTACCGGAGGCGCGACGCGTCGGGCTCCTGGCAAGACAGGCAGGTGATCTACGCTCCCGGCGGGCCCGGGATCGAGGTCCCCTCCGTCGCCGCGGACCAGAACGGCAATGTCTTCGTCTGCTGGGCGGAGGGCGTTGCCAATCCGGGCTACGGCGTCCTCTGGAACGTCCGCATGCGGGTCTGCGAAGGCGATTCCGGATGAGGAAGCGTCGTCCCGATCACGGACTACCTGCCCGGAACTGACACCTCCGGCGCCTACGCCCCCTCGGTGGCCGTCGAGGGGTTCCAGAACAGCGATCTCACCTATGCCCACGTGGCCTGGCAGGACTACAACTACGGCGCGGTGGGCTACGTGTCGGTCCTACCGAACGGCGTGGTCGGCACGCCCGAGTTTTATGCCGACGGCGCGTTCAGCCCCTCGATCGCGGTCTCCTGCAACACGGTCCACATCGTGTGGAGCAAGCTGGGGATGATCCAGCACTGGATGGGGGCCCGCGACTGGGAAGATCCGGATTGGAACGTCGTCTTCTCCCCTCCCGTGGAGACCGGGCTGGAAGGGGATTCCCCCAACCTCGCGGTCGACGGTCTGGGAAACCTGCACATGCTGGCACAAGCTGGTGACGGAATTGGTTACGCACGCTGGAGCCGGCTCACACAGCTCTGGTCGGCCCCCGAGACGGTGAACGATCCCGGCGGGGGCAATGACCCCTCCATTGCGGTCGACCCGGAGGGGGATCTGCACGCGGTTTGGACAGACTACCGGATGCCATCCGCCAGCCACGTGTACTACGACCGGGGAGCGTGCATGGTCCACGCCGCGCAACCCGAGACGCCCCCCTTCGCCCTGGCGACCCTTCCTCCGAGCCTGCAGGCTGCCCGTATCGCGGCAGGTCCCGACGACCGGCTGCCCGTGATCCTGCGGCTGCGCGAGAAGACCGATCTACGGAATCTGGAGCCGCAGCTCGCGGGGCTGCCGGTCCACGAGCGCCGCCGGACGGTCATCTCGGCCCTGAAGGAGACGGCGGCGCGCACGCAGACGGACCTGCTCGCGGAACTCGAGCGGGCGGAGGCCGCCCGAGAGGCGGAACAGGTGCATCCGCTCTGGATCGTGAACGCGGTCGCGGCCCACGTCTCCCCAACGCTCCTCGATCGCCTCGCCGGGCGGCCGGAGGTCCAGACAATCCTGGATGACCGGCCGCGGCAGATGATCGAAGCCGGTTCCCGCGAGGGCGGGGCGGGGCAGCCTCCGCCCACGCTTCCTCTGCCTCCGCCCCCTCCACCTCCCGATATCGCGTGGGGGGTCTCATGGATCGGTGCTCCACTGGTCTGGGAGGAAGGCTACCGAGGGCAGTGCATCCTGGTCGCTGTTCTGGATACGGGAATCGACTACGACCATCCCGACCTCACCGGGCAGATGTGGGTGAACCCCGGCGAGATCCCGGACAACGGCCACGACGATGATGGGAACGGCTACGATGACGATGTCCACGGTTATGACTTCGGCAACGACGACAGCAGACCCTTTGACTGGGAGGGGCACGGAACCCATGTCGCCGGCACGATCGCCGGTGACGGGACGAGCGGCACGATCACGGGGGTCGCACCGGAGGCGCGTCTCATGGCCGTCAAGGTGCTTGACGATGCCGGCTACGGCAATCTCGACGATGTGGCGCGCGGGGTCCAGTACGCGATGGACAACGGCGCGCAGGTGATGAACCTCTCTCTCGGCTGGTGGTGCCCCACCCCCGAGGAGCGCGAGATGTTCCGGGAGAAGGCCGATGCGACCGGCCTCGCAGGCATCACGATGTGCGTCTCCTCCGGAAACAACCAGTGCAGCGACCGGCCCCCGCACGAGGTCGGGTCTCCGGGCGACATCCCTCCGCCGTGGATCTCGCCCGACCAGCCGGACCTCGGCGCGGAGAGCGGGGTCACGACGGTCGGGGCGAACGGCTACCAGGTCGAGGAGATCGCCGACTTCTCCTCTCGCGGACCGACCGATTGGTCCCAGACGAGCTATGGGGACTGGCGGCTCTGCGACGAGGCCGTCCCGCACGTCGGGCTCATCAAGCCGGACGTCACCGCGCCTGGGGAGGACATCCTCTCGACACGGCCCACGTGGGACGGGGGAGGTTACGTGTTGGGTTCCGGGACATCCATGGCGAGCCCGCACGTGGCGGGGCTCGCCGCGCTGATGCTCTCGAAAAACCACGAGCTGCTGTGCCAGGACATCCACCGGATCCTCGAGACCAGCGCGATCGACCTGGGAGACCTCGGGAAGGACAATACGTACGGCGCGGGCAGGGTGAGCGCCCCGAACGCGGTCGATGGAGTCCCGGCGCAGGCCTGGGCCGCGATGAGCCTCCTGTCGCACGTGAACCACGACACGATTGGGGCGGCGAACCGCGACGGCCGGCTCAATCCGGGGGAGACTGTCGACGTCGTGCTCGAGATCCGGAACAACGGACCGTGGGACCTGGCCGGGGTCGTGGGGACGCTCACGGCCGATTCGAATATCGTCGTTCTGGATGCGGTCGCCTCCTTCGGCGATATGGTGGTCGATGAGGTGGCCGCAAACACCGCCGATCCGTACCAGATCCGTGTCCCGGAGGAAGCGGAGGACGGCACGGTCGTGAACTTCCTGCTCCACATCTCGGCCTACGGGACCTGCCTGACGCTCGCGTTCCCCGACACGATCCACGCCGAGCCCTGCATCCACCTCGCGGATCATGCGGCCGGCGGCGTGCGCTTCTCCGTCACCGACCAGGGGATCGAGGGATTCATCGATGGGACGCAATCGCAGGGGGCAGGCTTCATTTTCCCGAAGACGGGCGGGGCGAATCGGCTCTGGATCGGCAGTCTCTGGGCCGGGACCGATTCGACCTATGCTCTGAATCGCGACTACGAGGACGATCCCGTGAAGGACTGGGATCCGCTTGACTGCCTCACGTTCCGTCCTGGCTTGCCGGGCGATCCCATGATCGCCGATGAGATCGGGATCGGCCGGTACGACGACGCGGGAAACCCGTCACCGCGAGGTCTCACGGTCGTGCAGCGGAGCTACGCATGGGCGAGCCCGCCGAACGATGACTACGTGATCATGACCTACGACGTCGTGAACGGTGGCGCGCAGCAGATCCACAATCTGTGGCTCGGGATGTTCATGGACTGGGACCTGGATGCGGCGGGAGGCTACGCGGCGAACGAGGGCGGGGTCGATGCGTCACGCGATCTCGTCTACATGTGGCGGCCCACGGGAGGTGACGGCGCCTACGTCGGCGTCCGATCCCTCTCGCACGTCCATCCGCTGCAGATGAGCCTGATCCACAATCCGACGTATGTATGGCCCGACGCCTACCTGCACGACCGGGACCGGTACCGGTTCCTCTCCGGCGCGCCCGGCTATCGGGTGACCGACACGCCGGCGGCTGACGACTGGAGCTCTGTGATCGGGATCGCTCCCTTCACGCTCGACGCGGGGGACACGGTGCGCGTGGCCTTCGCCGTTCTGGCGGGGACCTCCCTCGCCGACCTTCAGGCGAATGCCGATGCGGCGGCCGCACGATGGGCCGCGAACTGGGGGGCGGCCACCGACGTCCCGGTGCCCGGCGAGAGTGGGCTGCTCGTCGCCCTGGACCTGGGACCGCCGACACCGAACCCGTTCCAGGACAGAACGGCTTTTACATTCACCGTTGATGGAACCGGATCCGTTCAACTTGATGTCTACGATGTGTCGGGACGGCGCCTGAAGACGCTGTTCGATGGGGTCGCGGCGCCCGGATCCCACATCGCGACCTGGAACGGCCGGGACGACGCCGGCCGTTCCCTCTCGAGCGGGTTGTACTATGTCCGTCTTCGGAACGGGAAGGGGGAGATGACGCAGAAGATGCTGATCGCCCGGTAACCGACGAAGGCGAGTCTGCATGAAGCGAGCATCCGGGGCTCGGCGGGGGTCCTCCCTCCCGCCCGGGCCCCGGATGAGCCTCAAGGTGTGAACCCGGCGGTCTTTCACATCGTGGACGGCGATCTCGTTCTCCTCGGAAGGAAGATTCCATTCCTCCTGGCACTGGCCCGGCTCCCTGTCTGCTCAGGGCCTCTCACTGGGCATCCCTTCTTCCTGCAGGACCCCGGACTCGCCCGGATCCGTCACGATCCGCATCCGCACCGGCCTGTTGTTGAGCTGGATCCAGCCCGCGTTGGCGTAGACCTCCACCCAGGACTCGTGCCCGCTACTCTCGTACTCCAATCCGCTGGGGTGCTGTCGTATCCTTGTGAGATAGCGGTCTCCTCACGCCCCGTACGATCGTAGAGCGTGATCCACTCAGGCGCGGGATCGATCACCGCGGTGAGGAGGAGTGGTGCGACCTCGAACTCATCCTTGGCCAGCTCCAGGAACCGCTCTTCCCTGATCCACCCGCGCGCAACGCCGGGAGTGACGACCTCCGCCCAACCCGGTAAGACCTGTTCATCAACCCAACGCACATCTGCCAGATCGCCGGCGAGATGGGCTATCGCTTCAAGATGAAGTACGGAAGCGTTGAGGAGGTCACGGCCGAGATCACGCGCGTCGTTCCGATCTACCGGGACGTCGTGATCGACAGCAATGACACCGAGTCGATCTGGGATCTGGCCAAGTTCCCCTTGGCGCGTGTGAAGCCGGACGCAGCAAGCCTCCCAACGACCGTTGCGCCGGTTGCGACGCTCGCGCTCGACCACCTCGAGCGGCGATTCGCTGACTGGTTCGAGGGGGAGTTCGCGCGGGCGCGGGAGTCGCTGGAGAGCACGCTCGCGGTCGGATAAAGGCCGGGAATTCGACCCCCTCCTGAATCCGGCTCAGGAGTCGAGCTGATCCCGCCACGCGGGCCGATCCCTCCCCAATTCAACGATCCGCGAGATAGCTGCCCAACCTGGGTCGGCCCGCCTTGCCCCGGGACCGTAACCAATCCCGTCCTCAGGCGATCAAGTGCATGGGGAGATCCCAAGGATGCGGGACGGCACAGCTCCTCCTCTCGCGGAATCTCGCGGGATGGCGGGAGCGCCTCGCGACGAAAGGAGGGGCATGATGAATCGACGGTTGCAGATCTTCCTAGGCATTGGCTTGGGTGCGCTGGCTCCGGTGGGAGCTGCCGCAACGATTGTTCTCACCCAGGGCGTTCTTGCCAACGGCGGCGGAGCAGCCTCAGATGGAACTCACACGGTGATCGCCTGCGTCGGGCAGCTTGCCGCGGGGCTTTCCATCGAACCGGCTCACGTCTGCCGGCAGGGCTTCTGGTACCACACCTCGCACTTCTGTTCCGAGGTCGTTCCGCTCGCGACCGGTGTGGCGCGGGTCCTGCGGCTGGAGCCGGCACGGCCGAATCCGTCCCGGTATTCCACCGCGTTTCGGTTCGTGATTCCGGCGCGGGCGCGGGCGGTCATGAAGCTCTACGACGTGACCGGCAGGGAGGTGGCGACCCTGGTCGATACCGAGCTCCCGGCAGGAATCCACACCGCGAATCTGGATGCCGGCAGGCTGCCGGGCGGCGTCTACTTCTGCCGCCTCGAGGCGTCTGGATCCACCAGAACGTCCCGGCTCGTTCTCTTGCGGTAGGCGGGGGCATCAAAGAGACGGATGGACTGGGAATGCAGATCCGTAGAAGGAGATTCAAGATGCGAGCAGTATGTGCATGGATGATCGTGATCGCCCTCGCTGCCGCTGGCGCGGCGGGTGCGGCGATCCCGAGGACTCTGAACTACCAAGGAGTCCTCACTGATCCCAGCGGGGTACCGTTGGAAGGCGAGTATGGACTGACGTTTCGGATCTACACGACCCAGACGGGTGGAACGCCGCTGTGGCAGGAGACCGACTCGCTCACGGTCGCGCACGGTGTCATGAACGCGTTGCTCGGGAAGATCAGCCCACTCGAACTTCCCTTTGACGGGACGTATTGGCTCGGGATCACGATCGGCGTGGGCTCCGAGCTGAGCCCGAGGGCGGAGCTGACCGCATCGCCGTACGCGATGCGGGCCGCCGTCGCTGATTCGGTCGTCGGCGGTGGCGGTGGGGGCGGCATCGGCGGTTCAGGCACCACGAACCAGGTTGCCAAGTTCACCGGGACCACGTCGATCGGCAACTCGATCCTTTGCGAGACGGGGACCAACGTCGGGATCGGCTCCGGGTTCACGAGCCCGACCTGCCGGTTGCAGATCCACAGCGACGAAGCGGTGATCCGCCTGACCACACCCACCTCCGGCTCCGCGTGGAACGATGGTCTCCAGATCGGGCCCTACACGGCCAATGGTCTCGGGTACGACTTCTGGAACCGGGAGGCCGGCTTCGTGCGAATCGCAACGAACAACACGGAGCGCGTGCGGGTCGAAGCCGATGGCAACGTCGGCATCGGGGCCTCCTCTCCAGCGGCGAAGCTCCATGTGGCCGCCGGCGGGGGGAGCGCCAACTTCCGTCTCCAGAACACGCATGTTGACGGCGACTCCTGGGAGTTCCAGTCCGGGATCACGGGATTAAGCGACCACTACCTCGGGATCAAGAACGTCGATGCGAGCACCCTGGCGATGATCGTGCGCGACAACGGCAACGTCGGCATCGGGACTCCGTCCGGACCGGCCGAGAAGCTCCAGGTCGCCGGAACGGTCCACTCGACGACCGGCGGCTTCAAGTTCCCGGACGGGACGGTCCAGACGACGGCCGCCTCCGGGGGCGGGATTGGAGGCAGTGGAACGGCCGGATGGGTCCCGAAGTTCACCGGGACGGGAACCACGATTGGCAACTCCGTCGTTCGGGAGGCGGCGTCCGGCGACATCGGGCTCCGGACAACCCCCGCGGCGACGCTTCACGTCCACAAGGACTACGACACAGCGGCGATCCGGCTCACCGATTTCAACACCGGCACTGGCTCCACGGACGGGCTCGAGATTTCATTCCCGGGCGGGTACACGGATGCGCAGATCTGGAACCGCGAGAACGGCGAGCTTTCCTTCGGGACGAGCGGCATCGAGCGGATGTCCATCGCCGCGGGCGGAGCCGTCGACATCACGAACAACCTGAGCGTGACCAGTAGCTCGAGCCCCGCCCTGTACTCGATCTGTACCACCACCGGGAACACCCACGAGATCGCCGTGGAAGGTGTCTCGAATCCTGCGCCCGGCTATGGCTTCGGCGGCTACTTCAGGAGCACCGGCGTCGGGGTGAAGGGCGACGCCTCCGACCTGATAACGGGTGGGCAGATGTACAAGGGGGTGGAAGGCCGCGCCGAGGCCCTGACCGGCTCGATTCAGGGTGTGTACGGATACGCGCAGTCTGTGACCGGTGGGACGAAGTACGGGGTGAAGGGATATGTGCAGGGTCCGGGGACAAACTATGCGGTCTACGGCAGCCATGGAGGCGGCGCCGGAACATACTATGCGGGCTACTTCGATGGAAATGTCCATGTCACGGGCAACCTGACCGTCAGCGGCACGAAGTCCTTCAAGATCGATCATCCGCTGGATCCGGGAAACAAGTACCTCGTCCACTACTGCACCGAGTCCGATGAGATGCTCAACGTCTACTCGGGCAACGTCACATTGGACGGCTCCGGCGAAGCCTGGGTCGAGCTGCCCGAATGGTTCGCCTCGATCAACCGCGACTTCCGCTACCAACTGACCCCGATCGGGGGATACGCACCTCTCTACGTGGCGAGCGAGATCGCGGGCAATCGCTTCTCGATCGCGGGCGGCAGCCCGAACCTGAAGGTCTCCTGGCATGTCACCGCCGTGCGCAGCGACGCGTATGCGGAGAAGAACGCCGCGGCCGCCGAGCAGGAGAAGAAGGGAAGCGAGCGCGGGCGCTATCTCCACCCGGAGCTTTACGGCATGCCCGCGTCAATGGGGATGGTCGAGCCGTCGCAAGATGAGTGAGCGAGCGAGTGAGTGAAGCCGGGATCACGATCCGTTTGAACTGGATCGGCGCAGAGGAGCCGGTGCCCTCAGAGGGCGCCGGTTCCCCGCGTCATTCCCTCGTCCCATGCCACCAGACGGTAACGGAAGAGGCTCTCGCGCGATCTTCAGAACGGAGCGCAATGGGCCGCGTGTGTGACTTCCTTTGCAGTAGGATCTGCGCTACCGTAAGTTTCTGCCGGATCCAAGGTCCGCAAATCAAGGAGTCGCACTTGCAGCCGGAGGAGAGGGACGTGGTAGAGGAGAGGGATCGTGAGGCCGCCGGAGCCGCAGCGAGGCCTCCCGTTGGCGTCGAGGCATCGGCCGAGGCGGTCGAAACGGAAAGGCTCGTCGCCGGCCTCCTGGACAACCGGTCCGAGGCGATCGCTACGCTGACCGGGTGGATCGAATCGGTGGCACGGCATAGGGCTTGGGGCTTTGAGACAGCCGATGACATCGTCCAGGATGCGATCCTGGCCCTCTTGCGCAACCTTCGCGCGGGAAAGTTCATGGACGGGAACCTGCGGTCCTACGTGCGCCGGATCACGAAGAACCTCTGCGTGAGCAGCTACCGGAAGATGTGCGTGCGCGGAGCCCAGATCCCGATCTCCGACGAGATCCCCGGTGGATCGCCGGGGGGGAGTCGACACGATGCGGAGTGCGGCTCGATGGTGAGAAGGATCCTCGAGATGCTTGACGAGGCATGTCGGGAGATCATCGTCTTGGCCTACCACTTCGGCCTGTCGCGAAGAGAGATCGCCGATCGGCTCGGTATCACCGAGGGTGCGGCGAAGGTGCGGCTCTTCCGCTGCCTCGAGAAGGCCAGGGCGATGTGACCCTGCGTTCGGGGGACTGGGGGAAGCGTCGAGGAACGGAGTTGCGATGAGCGGGGAAACGACGCGAGATCGAGACCCATGCGCGGCCATCCGCGAACTGGTCGCCTGGTATGCGACCGGGACGCTCGAGGAGGCGGAGGCCCGTAGCGTGGAGGATCACCTCGCCGCCTGTACAGCTTGCGCCAAGCTCCTCTCGTTCTCCAGGGATCTGAAGAAAGGGTTTGCAGGGATCGGGGAGTCCCACCCTCGCCCCGAGCTGCTCGTCGATTTCGCGGAAGGAGCCGAGAGGCTTGAAGCAGCGAACCGCGCAGCGATTGACAGACACCTCGACGGTTGTGAGTCGTGTATGCGGGTCGTTGCGATCCTCGGCGCCGTGGACGAGCCGGAGGGGGGAAGCGCGGTGAAGGCCAGACGGCCGGCCCCGGGGTGGGTTCGTTCCTTATGGGGGGAGCTCGCCGCATCGATCCTCCGACCCGCTCCGGCGGCAGTCTATCTGACCGTCGCCGTCGCCGCCGTCGTTCTTCTGTTCGCGCGACCGGGCGAGCGATTCGGGGATGGGAGGCCGGGGGGGGATGTGCCGGGGATCGGGACGATCGCGGGCGGGGTCGTCCTGCTACCCGATCGGACCGAAAGCGGTCGGGGTGGAGTTCCCTCGGACGAGGCGATCCCGGCGATCGGCGCCGATCACGTCCAGTTCTTGTTGCTCGAGCTCATGGAACTGGAGGAGGCCCCTGAAGGGGATGCACCCTACCGCGTGAGCTTCGTCCGAGAGGGCGAGGGCCACCCGGTGTGGGAGACCGTTATCAGCGGATCGGTCTTCGCCGAGACCTTGAGCCTCTGCATCCTCCTCGATGCCGGGACGCTCCGGCCGGGCCTCTACGCCATCGACGTCACCGGCCCATCCGGAGCGACGATCTACCGATCGGCCCTCGAGGTCCGCTGAGACGTATCCGGCTACCGCCAATCCCCTTCGGTGATGATGCCGCCCCAGGACGCCGGATGGACCCGGTTGCGCCGGCGCTCCCTGTGCAACCGATCGAGCTGCGCCGCGCGAAGCGCGTCCACGGTCGAGCGTCCCTGTAGACGATTCCGGTAGAGGCTGCTCATCAGATCCCGGGTCGCTCGATCGTCGATCCTCCAGAGGGCCGTGATGACCGTATGTGCCCCGGCGATCTCGAAGGCGCGGCGCAACCCATAGAGTCCTTCACCCGAGACGAGTGGCCCGAGTCCGCTCTCGCACGCGCTCAGGACCACCCAATCGAGATCGCGCAGATCGCGGGCCACGATCTCCTGCGCCGTTAGGAACCCGTCGTCACCTTCGGTTCCGGGCGCCAGCACGATCCCGCAGCGAAGGAGTGGATCGAGGGTGGCTTCTTCCTGCTCTCCCTCGGAGAAGTGGACGTCTTCGCAGAAGAAGCCGTGCGCCGCGATGTGCGCGATCTGGGCGTGTTCGATCCTCCGCTTCACCGCGGTCTCGTTCGCTTCCCTTCCTGTCATCAGGACGACCTCTCCGTTCTGCGATTGCCTGAACAGAGCCGAGATCTCCCTCGCCTCTTCCTCCGAGCCGGGGAGGGGGACGGTCGGATCGATCCGGTCAGTACAAAGGCCGAGAGGGCGCACGCCTTCGGGATTCCCAACCGCGAGGAGGGAACCCTCCTTCTTCGGCTCCCGATACTCCCGGAAGAGGTCGCGGACGGAGGATAGGAGGTGCAATCTCCAGGATTCCAGGATGGGATCGCCGTTCCGGGCGAGAAGGGTGTTGAAGTCGACCATGTGGAGCCACGAGGTCGGCACGAGAAGTACGAACGGTTGCTTGTCTGTTTCTTCCCCGGGCGGCCGGATGCCCGGTTCCCCGAGAAGCGGTGTCCAGACCGCTTGCGCGAGATCGCGGGCGGCTTTCCGGTAGACGGATTCCTGGCGCACGGTCGGACGTCTGCCCGGCGGGACGGCGACGATGGAGCGGCGGTAGGACGCAACAAGCGTGTCGGTCGCGGCCGCTTCGCCCAGATCGACGAAGTCGATCCTCCATCTCGCCGGATTCGACGCCCTCAGCCGGAACGCACCGTAGTGGTCCTCTCTGCCGTGGAACAGGGCTCCCTCGATCGATGGAGCACCGGGACGCCATGCTTCGGTGTGGACTGACAGGACCGGAAAGCGCACGAACTGAATCAGGGTCGCTCCTGGTTCGAGTTGCGCCGCAACGTCCTCGGGCGCGAGCCGTTCACTTTTGGCGGAACGATCGATCCGGAAGCGAGGATCTGAGGATGCTTCCGCCAGAGCGCGCTCTGCGCGCGTCTTCGCCTCACGCGCCTCGGCGCGCGCCTTCATGTACTCGTCGGGTTTTCCCTGTGGTCCGGCGACCACGCACGCGGCGAGGCGTTCGGAGGCGATCCTGTGTTGTTCATAGAGGGCACGGGTGGCCGAGGTGTCGGCCGCCAGCTCGAGGAGGCGCCGTCGCATGGCGAAGCGATCGACAGTCTGTCCGTGCTGTCTCGCGGCCAAGGAAAAGGCGCGGGCGAGGATCGAGTCCGGCACGTCGCGGGTCGTCTGGATCGCGGCCAGCAAAGTGCCGAGGACGCGCTGGCAGTGCTCCACATAGAGGAGCATCTCGCGCTCAGAGGAAACCTGGAGGACGTCGTCCTGAATCTGCAGGGCGATTTCGGCGGCACGAATGCCATGCGCCGTGGCCGTCTCCCAATCGCCTGCGGCGACCTCGACGGCGAGCTTCAGGAGGAGCGATCTGCGCAGCGCAGACTCTCCGAACACGCGCTCGGCCGTGGCGAGGTTCCGGTCAGCGAGTTCCCGCGCTCGCTCATAGTCGCCACGGCGAAGAGCGGCTATCGTCAGGCCCGCGAGACATTGGTTGAGCGCAGGATGCTCGGGCCCGAGCTCCCGCTCGATCGTCGCGGCGCAGGCCTCCAGGAGGGAACGCGCTTCCTCTGTGCGGCCGAGCAGGAGAAGCGTGACACCGAGCTCCCTGCGATACCGGGCCAGTTCGTGGCTATCGGGGCCGAACAGCACGGTTCCGATCGAGTCGGCTTTCTGAAATTCCGAGACGGCCTCCTCGAGACGGCCTTCGTCGCGGAGGCATTGTCCGATCCCGATCCAGTAGAGCACGACATCGGGGTGGACCGGGCCATGGACCAACTGCGCGATCCGAAGGCATCTACGGAACAGCTCCCCGGCCTCGCGGAATTGGCCGTGCCTGCGCTCCGCCTGTGCAAGATGGCTCAGTGCCCACGCGGTCCGCGTGTGCTCCGGCCCCATCGTCCTCTCCATGATCGCCACAGCCCGGCGGAGCAGCCGGATTCCAGCGGCTTCCTGGCCCATGGCTTGCTTCAAGGCCGAGAGATTCACCATGGTCACGGCGACGTCCGGAGTGTTCTCGCCGTGACCGGCGATCTGTGCGGCTAGGGAGCCTTCATATGCGCTCGCTGCGCCGGTGAGATCCCCCTTGTTCTTGAGGACCACGCCGAGGTTGTTCAGGGACAGGCCGGTCCCCGGGTGACCGGGACCATAGGCGGCCGTCTCGATGTCGAGGATGCGGCGAAAGCACTTCTCCGCCTCGTCGAGATCGCCGTGAAGGCGATGGACTTCCCCAAGCCCGCGCAGGAAGGGACCGAGGCTCGGATGGTCGGATCCCCGCTGCTCCTGAACGATCTCGACGCTTTGCTCGAGAAAAACGATCGCCGCAGCCAAGTCGCCTTTCGAGCGTGCGAGCTCTGCACGGACTGCGAGGATGTCCGCCATCGTCTCGTGTTCCCGTCCCCAGGCCGGCACGACCAAGCGCTCCGCCTCGTTGATCGGGGCGGCCGCCTCTCCCGGACGATCGAGGTCGATGAAGACGTTGGCCAGGGCGGTGAGGTCTCGCGCCACGCGCGGATCGCCCGGTCCATAGACTCTCCTTGCGAGGTCCACGCAGTCGTTCGCGGACTTCAACATCGCCTCAGGGTTCCAGCGTCCTTGTTCCCACCAGAGCAGCGTCCGCTTGAGCTCGATCGCATCCGGGTGCGGCCCGCTGGAGCGTGTCGCCTCGATCGCGACCGCCTCGTCCAGGATGGGCTTGGCCTCATCGAGGCGGTTCAGCTTGATCTGACATTGAGCGACCCGGACGAGCCATGCGGTCAGACGTTCCGCGGCCGGCCCCTCCATCGTGCGGGCGAGGGCGAGGCCGTCCAGCGCGGCCCGGAGAGCCTGTTCGTATGCGGCGGCCTCGTAAAGGCTGTCCGTTCGGGCGGCAAGATCATTGGGGGGTGCAGGTCGGTCGCTCGAGTGCGCCCCCTCTGAGCCGGCAAGCGAGAAGAGGCAGAGGAGAAGGAGGGGCAGAGTCCCGCGTCCCCGTCCTGGGGAAGGATAAGAGGAGCGCGCGGCCATCACGACCTCCGGGGATGGGGTCCGGTTGCGGATATCGGTGGGCGCCGGACCGACGCGGGTCCACCAGCCTCCGGGCACGCTCGTTCGAGCAGAGATGCTCGACGCCGCGGATCAGACCGTAGGCGGTCCCAGGTGGGCGGTCAACGGGTGACGTTCGCCGGTCCGTTGCGCGCCCCGGCCAGCCGCCGGCGGACGTTTGCCGGTTTCGCATGCCCATTGCTGCCGATCCCGAGTTGGCATGGGTGGACGTTCGCCGGTCGCTGCGCCGCTCGGTCAGCCACTGTGCGGACGTTTGCCGGTTTCGCGTGCCCACTGCTGCCGATCCCGAGTTGGCATGGATGGACGTTCGCCGGTCTGCCGAGTCTCCCGCCCCAAGTACACCATTGAGCGTCATCCTTGAATCTGTGTCGTGGATTCGACGATCAACGAGGCTGACTGGAAGTGAAGCACGATTGATGCCAGTTCATCGGCCGGTCATCGAGTTAGGCGTGCGGGATTCGTAGCGGCTCGCGAGTCGATGTGCGTTCTTGCTGGGAGGGTCAGGCGGGGTGTGATTCCGCCGGGTATGGACTAGGGGAGTTCGTGTCAGGCGCGGCCTTGGCCGCCCCCGGCACGTTCGAGGTTCAGCGCGAGAGGTTCCTCCAGAATCTGTTCGTCGGTAAGCGACGGTTCCCACCCATAGGCCGCGAACACCGCCGCATCTAGTTTCTCGTGGGCAAGGGCGAGCCAAGTGGGGCGCTCGTTGTAGAGGTTGGTAAGTGTCCGCTTGCCGAGCTTCGCCGCGCAGTCAGGGTCGTGTGGAACGAGTCGGGGGTAGCGAACGGTGCCGATACCGCGCGCATCGGGATCGTGGACGTACCGGGACCATGGGCCTGTCATCGAGCCGGGGAATCCCAGGATCTCCTCGCGGACCCACTCAGGGGGATTGAGCCAGCGAGAACGCAGGTCGTCCAGTTCGCGTGCAGCGGCCGCGATGGCCTCGGTCCTCGACAGGTGCGCTCTCCAAGAGTGGTTGTAGGTGAAGTAGTCAGCGAGGATCCGGCTGAGATGCCGTTCATTGACCACGATCACGTGGTCGAGACAGTCGCGGCGGATCATCCCGATCAGCCTTTCGACGTAGGGATTCTGCCAAGGGGATCGGGCTGCGGTGAGCACCTCTTCGAAGCCGACGGCAGTTACCCGCTTCTGGAAAGCTTTGCCGTAGATCTTGTCTCGGTCACGCCGCAGGTACTTGGGCGGATCCTGCCACGGGAACGCCTCCACGATTTGCGGCGCGGTCCAGGCGGCCGCGGGGTTCGCGGTCACGTTGAAGTGGATCACGCGCCGGCGGTCGCTCCCCAAAGCGGATTCCCCCTGGACATTCGCCGGATCAGATCGCGAGCATCTCGGGAAACAGTGGGCCGCCCCGATCTCCCGCAGCGACTCAGTTTCGTCCAGTGTTCCCGGAACTTCCGGCGTCGCCATGCAATGACCGTCTCGGGCGGGACGAAGACCAACACCGTTGCGCCACCGTGACCAATGCCGTGAAAGCCACGCCCAGAGGATTCGGTCGGCCGGTTGGATCCTGGCGCGCTTGGCCGTCCGCTGATAGACGGCCAACTGATGTCGGAGGGCCACGATCTCCATCTGCATGGAGAGGCGGGACCTGAGGAGATCCCGAAGGATTGATGCTGCGGTCCGTAGTGTGGTGAGCATCCAGACAGGTTACACTTTGGCCGGCGCGATGGCCCCGCAGCGCGCTACAATTCGCAGACAGGCAAGAAGTTGGGGTTTACGGGAAGCACACGCAGCGGCGCCAGCGGATGGCCGCGCGTGCTGTGACTTGAAGCGTCGTAGTTCCAGGCCACCTCTTCGAGGAGTGAGAGCGGGACGTCTTCTGTGTTGCCGACGTGGAACTGCGGTTCCGCCACGGATCGGGCGCGCGGGAGAGAAGAGCCTCGTGGCGGGCAACACCATGTCCAGCATGCGGTTCACCGCGCGCTTCGAGACCAAGCACTCGGAACAACTGCGGACTCTCGACTCTTCGCGCGCAAATTCGTTGCAGCAAGTTATCAGCTATGCTATCTAGACGATATGAAATGGGAGTCTCTGCTGGCCTTGGTCGGCCGTGAAGCCGTCTTCCGGTCAGCCTTTCTGATGGCGGGAGATGTGTCGGCAACGCAGGTGCGTCTGCAGTTGTCGCGGTGGGTCAAGGCCGGCCGTATGCTTCGACTCCGGCGCGGGCTCTATGCCTTGGCACCCGCGTGGCGCAAGGTGGAGCCGCACCCGTTCCTGGTTGCCAACCGGCTCCAGCGAGGATCCTATGTGAGCCTACAGTCCGCCTTGGCGTTTTACGGGGTGATCCCCGAGCATGTGCCGGTCGTGACCAGCGTGGGGCCAAGCCGTCCGGAGACAATTCGCAATCCTCTGGGAGCTTTCGAGTTCAAACACCTCGCCGGTGGATTGCTCTTCGGCTATGCCCAGGTAGAGGTCGCACCCCAACAGCTCGCCTTCGTGGCCTCGCCGGAGAAGGCTCTGCTGGATCTTGTTCACCTGACACCCGGCGCGGATTCTGCCGAGTATCTTCGGGAGCTGCGGCTGCAGAATCCGGAAGCGATCCGCGCGCCGATACTTGATGAGTTGGCGCACCGAAGCGGCAAACCGAAGCTCGTCCGCGCGGTCCGTCTCGTCGGACCGGCACTCTCCACCGCGGAAGGCGAGCCACTATGAAAGAGCATCTGCGGCAACTGGCGGCCCGGGCGGACAACGACCTCGCCCGGGGATGCCTGGTGCGGGAATACCTACAAGCCCGGATTCTCGAGTCGCTACAAGAGGGACGTGTCTTCCTGCGGTGGGCTTTCCTCGGGGGCACGGCATTGCGCTTTTTGTATGCCCTTCCTCGGTTCTCGGAGGATCTCGACTTTTCACTCGTCACGCCGGGCGAGGATGTTGGGTTCAAGACGGCCTTGGCCGAGGTGAGGCGGGCACTCGGGCTCGAAGGTTATCGGACCGAAATCACCATCAGTGACCACAAGACGGTCGCCTCGGCGTGGGTCAAGTTTCCCGGATTGCCGTACGAACTCGGTCTCTCGCCCCATCTATCCCAGACGCTTTCAATCAAGGTGGAAGTGGACACGAATGCACCAGCCGGCGCCACCATCGAAACTTCCGTCGTTCGGCGGCATGTGATCCTGCACCTGTGTCATCACGACAAACCCTCCCTGCTGGCGGGGAAACTCCATGCGCTCCTGAGCCGGCCGTGGATCAAGGGACGCGATCTCTACGACCTCGTCTGGTATCTAGCGGATCGCACCTGGCCCGCGCCCAACCTGGAGCTGCTCAACGCCGCCCTGGCGCAGACCGGTTGGAATGGACCCGTCATGACGGCAACAAACTGGCGGGGCGAAGTCCGTTCTCGGATGAAAGACCTGGATTGGGCGCGCGCGCGCGCGGATGTGCGGCCATTCCTGGAACGAGAGCGCGACATCGCTCTCGTGACCGCGGATACGCTCGGCGGTTTGCTGGGCTCGGGCGACAAAGCTCAATGAAAATCCCGACTCCCCGCATCCGGCGGCAGCGCCTCCAATTGAGGCACCCACAACTCCTCCGCCACGAGGTTCACCACCCCCGACTCCGACTGCACCTTTCCGGTGATCCCGAGAAACCCCGCCGTTCGCGCCACGACCCGGTGTTTGGCGAACACGTCCCTCCGAAGGACTAAGTTCACGAACCCGGTCTCGTCCTCAAGCGTGTCCTTCCCCAATATCCGAACGGCGCACTTTCCGGCGATTGAGCGGTAGTCTCTTCCAATATGAAGTGAGCCTGGAGGTTGGCCGTGCGGCGTTCACTGCGGATCTATCGTATGCTAGCCCTCGGCGTTGTCGAGGAGGAGGAGGACTTCAGATGCGTCTCGGCCGGGTGCTTCCCATCGCCCTCTCAGGAGCGATCATTGTCGTGGCGCCTTCGATGGCATCGGAAGTATCGGACGCATCGGATGTGCCGGCGCCGATCCGTCGCGCACTCGCGTCGGTCGACCTGACACCCGAGCAGTTCCGCTTCGATCGTCTCGACATGGGTATGTGGGGTGGCGACCGCTGGAAGCTCCAGATCTTCGATGCTCTGATCGACCGCCCTCTACGCGTTCCCGGCGACATCGAGGTCTGGCAGCGAAGTCTCTTGAAGAGCGCCGAGAAGCCCTCGGAGCTTTTCTCCTTCGCAACAGCGCGTCTCGGGACGGGGGTGCGCCGAGGCCTGATCGATGACCCGGTGGCCACGATCCGCGGGAGCCTATCTGTGCGCGATCCTCTGGAAAACGCGATCCGCGGGCTCTGGGAGCGCTCTGGTCGAAGCCTCCAGTCGCAGGAGGAGGAGCGTCTCCGCGACGTGTGCCGCAAGATCCCCGATTCGCTCGCTGTCCCGTTGGCCGTGATCGTCGCGGCCTCCGGCCGTGCAATCGATGCCCGATCCCAGGCGTTCCGATCCCTCGATCCCGCCGCTCTCGAGCGTGATGCGGTGACATATGTCGTCGGATCGGATGCGGGCAACCTCGATCCCGCATTCCTCCGCAAGGTCGAGGAGCCCGCTGGCGCGATCGACTATCCCCTGTTGCACGCAGGAATCGCGGACCTTCTTCTCGCGATCGAGAAGACGCTTCCCGACATTCGTCGATTCGGCTCCACCGTAGGGCAAGCGACCGCCATCGACACGCCCTACGGTCCCGTCATCGTTTCGGGCGCGGGGGTGGACCACCATGAGGGCGAGGATCCACTGCTCCTGCTCGACATTGGCGGCGACGACTTCTACTCCGCGGGCGCCGGTGCCACCTACGCACGCCCCGTCTCGATCCTATTCGATCTCGGCGGCAACGACACATACGCTGCTGCCGACACGCTGCGTCCCTCTTTCGGTGCGGGGCTCTTCGGTGTCGGGATCCTAATCGACGATCAAGGAAACGACACGTACAAGGGCGGTCACGTGGGCCTCGGATGCGGTCTCTACGGCGTCGGCATTCTCCTCGATCGGGAAGGCGACGACACCTACGACGGCATCACCGCATCCCAGGGCGCGGGTCTCTTCGGCATCGGGATTCTCTCGGACCTCGCGGGCGACGACCACTACCATGCCTTCCAGCAGGCCCAGGGATTCGGATACGTGAAGGGCGCGGGGCTCTTGATCGATGCGGCCGGCAACGATGTCTACATCGCCGACGACACGACGATCCGCTTTCCCTCCGCCCAATCGAAGGAGCACAACTCGAGCCTCGCCCAGGGATTCGGCTTCGGCAAGCGATCCGACTGCCTCGACGGGCATTCACTGGCGGGAGGCTTCGGGATTCTCGCCGACGGCGCCGGCAACGACTCCTACAAATGCGGGGTCTTCGGCCAAGGGTGCGCTTACTGGTACGGCGTGGGGATACTGGTCGATGCCGCAGGCGATGACGTGTACGACGGCGCCTGGTACGTCCAAGGCAGTGGAGCCCATTTTGCCCTCGGGGTCCTCTGGGAGGGCTCAGGAAACGACCGCTACCATGCCACGATGAACATGGCCCAAGGGGCGGGTCACGACTTCTCCCTCGGCATCCTCTTCGAGCAAGGAGGTGATGATTGCTACGATGCGCCCAACCTCTCCCTGGGAGGCGGCAACGCCAACGGGATCGGCTTCTTCTGGGACTTATCCGGCGACGACGTCTACAATGTCGAAGCGGCCACGACGCTGGGACGCGCCAACATCGACTCGAGGGGCGGCATGAGGGACCGGATCACGACCCTCGGGCTCTTCCTCGACACGGGAGGAAAAGACACCTACCCGGCCGCGAAGGCCTTCGCAGGTAACGACCGTCTCTGGACCCAGACGGGAACCAACACGGACCTGCCCCTGGACACCGAGCGGGGCGCCGGCATTGATACGACCTGGACGCCCGGCGACAAGCCGGGCTGGCGAGCACGGAGGAAACCATGACGCTCCTTGAGGAAATCGACCGAAAGCTCCACGAGGTGATGAAGGCCCACGATCAACGCGCCGCCGACTGCCTGCGGATGCGCCTATAGGAACTTTGAACGCCCTCGGGCATGTTGGACGCCCCGTCGGATAGCTGCGAGAGAGGATAGCGGAGCCCCGGAGGCGAAGGAGAACCTCAGCCAGGGGCTTCGAGCAACCGGACGGTGGGTTCTCGGTTCCGCCAAGAGCTGAATCGGATTCTCCAAGGCGAACGTCTCCCTTCGCGCCGGATCCTGGATCTCGGCGGGCGGGAGAGGTGGCTGATGCTCGTGGTTGCCTGCGAGGTGGAGCCCGGGGTGAGGGGGCTCGGTGAGTCCGGTGGGCTTCTGCCTCCCTGGCCTGCGCATCTCACGGTGGTGGCCGGATGAGGGAGTAGCGTCCTGCGGGCGCGTTGCCAGGTGCGTCGGTCGGAGGATCGGAAGGGGCCTTCTCCTCGAGAGCGCGGAGGCCGAGATCGGCAGTGAGGAGCGGAGGAGGGAGCGGCTCGAGAGGCGGCTGCCACGGGGAGGAGCGGGCCGGCGCCCGAGCGGGCGCGCCATGCGGCAATCCGAGGTGGCGAAGGATCCTCTCGACGACGGCGGGGTCGGTGAGAAACGCCAGCACGACCATGGGCACGGATCGTAGGGCTGTCGAACAGCGGGGGCAGGAGAGGGCATTCACATGCAACACGCGGCGCAGCAGTTGTGCCCAGGGCAGTCGACGCCGGAGTGCCGGGGAAGGCGCGTCCTTCGTGACTTGGCTACCTGCCACCGGTCGAGTTCAGGTGCCGCCATGGCCGCCCCCGGCACGTTCGAGGTTCAGCGCGAGAAGTTTCTCCAGAATCTGTTCGTCGGTAAGCGACGGGTCCCACCCGTACGCCAAAAACACCGCAGCATCCAACTTCTCGTGGGCGAGGGCGAGCCAAGTGGGGCGCTCGTTGTAGAGGTTCGTGAGGGTCCGCTTGGCGAGCTTCGCCGCGCAGTCGGGATCGCGGGGGACAAGTCGCGGATAGCGAACCGTGCCGATACCTAGGGAGTCTGGATCGTGGACGTAGCGGGACCAGGGGCCGGTCGCCGAACCGGGGAACTCCAGGACTTCTTCGCGGACCCATTCGGGGGGATTGAGCCAGCGGGTGCGGAGTTCGTCGAGCTCGCGTGCAGAAGCTGTGATGGCCTGGACCTTCGGGTCGTCCTGCGGTTCGACTCCTGGCGGCCACGGGAAGGGGAAGGTCTCGAAGCAGGTGGTGGGGGTGTAGCGGAAGCCGCTCTCACGCTCACGTAACTGGGTACCTTGCGCCCGAGCCCACAGTTCATGGATGCGGCCATGTAGGACTCCGAAGAAATAGTCATCGGCCCGAGCAATCACGATCGCGAGGTTCGCTGGGAGAACCTCGGACTTCAACCAGATGAAGAGGTGGTGCTTCCCGACCATCGATCTCGCGATGTACCTAGTCAGCGGTGAGAGACTTTCCCTCATCTCAGGGCGTGGGCGTTCGAAACGCCAGAAAGAGTGACCACCCGTCCGGTAGTCGGCGCGGGCAGTCTTCACCCGCTGCTCAACGAGGTGGAACGGCCGCTCGTATCGGGCTGCGTCTTCCTGAATCGTCGCACCATTCAAGTCCACAATCCAGTTCCATGCCCAGCGGCGCGTGATGTCCTGGCCATTGCACCACAGTCTCAAGACATCAGAATTCGCACGGCCATGCGGGTTCGGATTCAACAAGATTGCGATCGCTTCGTCATGTTCGATCACGAAGGGCCCCGATGGCGTAATCCCCATGAATGCCATCGAACGGTTGACTCGTAGCTTGTGACTGCCCGAAATGTCGATGGACCCTGTGAGACCAGGCGAAATCGCGGAGACAGCGTTTCCATCGAGCACTCGGCATTGCTCGGTGCCATCGTCAAACCCCACCATCGATACATGCACGTTGGCGCCGTCCAGAACCCACACGCGATCGCTCACCGCGAAGTAGATATCGCCCGTTTCCTTGATGCGTTTCAGAACCTCCCGGTTCGCGCCACCACGGATCCCTTGAGTGGCGAGCAACCCCGCGCGCTGGCATCGGCCGGTTTCGATGTGGGCGCGGGCCTTCTCGAACCAGTAGCAACAGAGGTCAGCTTCCCGCGGAACGCGGTCCGTCCAGATGGCGAACAGTTGGTCCACATACTCGTCGCCAAGCCCCCGTCGCATCATCTTCCCGCCCAGGAACGGCGGATTCCCTACGATGCAGTCCACCGCTGGCCACTCGGGCTCCTTCGGATGCTCCGGATCGCTCAGATCCAGAATCGCATCCATGCACTTGAACGTGTCCATGGGCTTCAAGATGGGATCGGGCCCGACATCGAAGCCGTTGAACTTGAGCCACTGAAGGTAACCGATCCAGACCGTCATTTGGGCGAGCTCGAATGCGTACGGGTTGATCTCGATCCCGTAGAGCTGCCAGGGACCGACCAGGGGGATGCAGGCCATGAGGTCGTGATCCATCGCCCATACGACAACTTCCTTC
Source organism: uncultured bacterium (assembly GCA_964575675.1). GTDB lineage: Bacteria > Eisenbacteria > RBG-16-71-46 > CAIMUX01 > VGJL01 > CAZNRY01. The sequence goes on along the minus strand of CAZNRY010000026.1, from coordinate 1,446 downwards.
TCCAGATCCTTGAGCTTCTGCAGCGTGACGTAGAGGAAGTTGCCGGATCCACACGCCGGGTCGAGGACCTTGACCGCCGCGAGGCGCGCAAGGAAGCGATGCAGCAGGATGTCCACTTCCATCCGCGCCTTCTGTAACGCCTTCCCCGTGGGTTTCGTCCCCGTCGCCGCCGGGTCCTTTTGCCCGGTCGTCAGGAGGCTCCCCGCCACGCGACGGACATCTTCCCATTCTCGCCGGAGGGGCTGCATCACGACCGGCTCAACCAGCGTCTCGATGTCTTGGCGGCTCGTGTAGTGAGCGCCGATCTGAGAGCGCTTGGCGGGATCGAGACCACGCTCGAAGAGCGTCCCGAGAATCGATGGCTCGACGGAACTCCACTCCAGTTGCGCGGCCCGGTGAATCCGCTCGATCGCATCCTCGGTGAGCTTGAGCGGCTTGCCGTTGCTGAAGAGATTGCCGTTGAAGTGGCGAATCTCCTCCGCGCCGAAGTCACCGCCTTTGGCCATCGCGGTGAAAAGCTGTTCCAGTTGCCGCAGCAGCCGCTCAGGATCCCGGCGAGACTTCTCGACGATCCGGGAGAAGAGCTTCGGCGGGAGCAGGCCGATGTCCTCGGCGAAGAGGCAGAAGATGATCCGGTCGAGGAAGTGGGCGACATCCGAAGGGTCATGATCTGCATCACGAAGGGACTGGGCAATCTCGGCGAGCTGGCTCGCGGCCTCCTGGGTGATCGCCTCGCTGGTCGCGCCGGGCTTGAGCTTGTCCGGCTCGAAGAAAACATGCCGCAGGATCTCAAGGCTCCGGGCGGCGGACAGTTCCTCCAGGGCGATCTCGTGGACGGTGCTGGGCGTGTTCGTGAAGTTCGTGTGGACGATGATCCGATCCATGTCGCACACGACCAGAATCGGGGGATTCTCCAGCGCCTCCCGGTACTTCAGGAGCTGCTGGTAGGCGGCGTTCAGGTCCTTGTGCTTGCCCTTGTACTCCCAGCCGAAGAAGCCGCGCTTCCAGACGTCGGCCCAACCTTCGCTGCCATCGGTCTTCGTCGCACCTCGCTCGAAAGTGAACGACTCACCGATCGGATCGGCTTCGGCGGGCTTGGGGTGGTCGAGGATTTCACAGAGATCGAGGAAATGCTGCTGAGACGCTGATCGCTCGGTCAGGGCGACGCGCCGCCACTTGGCGATGAACTGGGCCACATTCATGGAATCGGACTATAGCACGGACGCCGAAGTTGACGCGCCCCGACGCTGACGCGGGTGATCGGGGGGATCCGCGGAGGCATTGGGGGGCATCTGCCGATCACCCTCCCCCTCCACCCGCCTCGCCCACAGCGGATCTGGTCTGGTATCTGGAGATGAAGCCTCTCAACGGTTGAATCGCGAATTCACGTGCGCTATCCTCGCTCAGCGGAGAACGGGTTCCTCTCGAGCCGCGGGCTGGGACCCG
>CAZNRY010000025.1:0-29600 GCA_964575675.1 uncultured bacterium | reverse complement strand
CCTGCTCAGGAGAGGACTTCCACCTCCAAGTCTGTGCCCATGCCGGGCGCACTGATCGAACGGGGCGGTCCATGCGGGCCGCCCCGGTTTGTTTTTCGTCCCCTTGAGGGATGCGAACGGCTGATGGCTAGGCCGTGCGAGGTCCCGAGGGCGGCAGCAACTCGTCGCGGTAGGCGAACAGGCTGAAGATCCCGCCCGTGTGGATGAAGACGACCTCTTGATCGGGCGGGATCGTCCCGTCCGCAAGAAGATCGCTCATCGCGAGGAAGGCCTTGCCCGTGTAGACGGGGTCGAGGATCAGTCCCTCCTCGGCTGCGGTGTGCCGGATGAGATCGAGGAGGCGCGGGAAGGTCATCGCGTAGCCCGGCCCCTTGTAGCCTTCCACGACGCGGACCTCATCGGGCGAAAGGACGGGGCCGATTCCGAACTGCCCGCGAAAATCCTCGGCGATCTCAAGAACGCGCCTCCGGAAATAGCGCCCGTCGTCGCAGACCGCCACGCCCCATGGCTGGATCGAAAGGCCGAGGAGATGCCGGGCCAGGTGAAGCCCGGCCAGCGTGCCCGCGGATCCCGTCGCGCAGAAGATGTGGCGGACGCGGTCGGCGAATCCCTGGCGCGCGAGCTCCTCCATCATCGCGATGTAGCCCCACGCGCCGAGCGCGTTGGATCCCCCCTCGGGAATCACGTAGGGCCGATGCCCGTCACCCTCGAGGCGCGCAGCCGCAGCCGCCATGATCTCCCCGCGGCGCGCGTACTCCTCGGCCGTGATGTACACGAGGCGCGCGCCGACGAGCCGATCGATCAGAAGGTTGCCGTCCGGATGCGCAGGTTCTTCACCCCGGAGGAAGAGCACGGAGTCCATCCCCAGCCTGCGGGCGGCGACCGAGGTCGCCCGGCAGTGATTGGACTGGACGCCGCCGCACGTGAGGACGATGTCGCACCGCCTCTCGAGGGCGTCGGCCAGAAGGAACTCGAGCTTGCGGACCTTGTTCCCCGAGAGATCGGAACCTGTCTGGTCGTCGCGCTTGATCCAGACGGGCGCACCCGCGCGCAGGCGCAGGCGATTCAGAGGTTCCACGCGCGTCGGAAAGCAGCCGAGGGAAACGCGCGGAGGGTACGGAAGGCCCATCGGAACCGCGGTCCCAGCCGTCCGCTAGCGGAGCTTCAGGAAGTCGTTAAAGACCACGACCGCGACGAGCGCGAGCAAGAGGACCATCCCGATCTGCTGCGCCCAGAGCTTGAACTTCGTGCTCAGGGGCCGGCGCCGGACACCCTCGACGAGGACCATGACCAGGTGCCCGCCGTCGAGCGCGGGGATCGGGAGGATGTTCAAGAACCCGATGTTCACGCTTATCAGGGCCAACAGTTCGGCGAGATCCCCCATTCCCTGGCGGGCCGTTTCGCCCGTCATCCTGGCGATCCCGACGGGCCCGGCGAGGTCCTTGATCGATGCCTGGCCGGCGATCAGCATCCAGATCGACCGCGCGGTCCGATCGAGGATCGTCCAGGTCATGATGCAACCGTAGGTGAAGGCCTTGCCGACGCCGAGCCTCTCGAAGACCGGCTGCGGCATGATCCCGATCTTGCCGATCGGCTGGTCACTGCCCTCCTGCTTGTCGCTGCGGGTCGTGAGAACGATGTTCTTCTGCTCGCCGGCTCGCTCGAAGTCGATTCGGACTTCCTTGCCGGGACGGTCGTAGATCTGCTTGACGAGGTCTTCCCAGAGGGCGACCTGGTTGCCGTCCACGGCCAAGATCTTGTCGCCGCGCTGCAGTCCCGCCTTCGACGCGGGGTATCCCGACACGGGACGATCGATGACGGTCGGCACCTGCGCAGGAAGGGTCGGAACGCCGCGGGTCGCATAGACGCCCCACAGAACGACCGCCGCGAGGACCATGTTCATGATGACGCCGGCCGAGACGGTCAAGACCTTCTGCCAGACCTTGCGGTTCATGAAGAGGCGTTGATCGTTCGGGTCGAAGTCGTTGGGGTTTTCGAGCGACTCGTCGATCATCCCCGCCATCTTCACGTACCCGCCTAGCGGCACCCACGAGAGGCGGTACTCGGTCTCGCCCCGCTGGAAGGCGAGGAGCTTCGGTCCGAAGCCGATCGAGAACCGGTCAACCCGGATCCCGACCGCCCGCGCGGCCAGGAAATGGCCGAGCTCGTGAACCATGATGATCAACCCAACGACGACCACGAACGAGACGATGTAAGTCATCAGATCTCCCTGTCTGCCTGCACCGCGATGCCGTCACCCGGGTCTACCGGGGATGGATCTCTACGATCGAACGACGGCTCGAGTTTCGCTGAGAACTCATCTTCGCCGAGAGCCCGTATTCGCTGAGAACTCGTAAGACTATGCTTCCGCGGCCGTCTCCACAAGGAGACATGCGGGGCTAGTCGCGCCGGCTGCCGCCGAGAAGTCCCGCCTTCATCAGGAAATAGAGAAGGGTGAGAATCGCCGTGGCGGCCGCCGCCACGTAGGTCATCGCCGCCGCGGTCAGGACCGTTCGGGCGCCCGCCGCTTCCGCATCGCTGACCACGATCCCCTCGGTCCTGACGAGGGCCAACGCCCGCCGCGAGGCGTCGATCTCGACCGGCAGGGTGATCAACTGGAACAGCACGACCGCCGAGAAGAGGATGATGCCGGCGTAGAGAAGCCCGGCGAAGTGGAACAACATACCGATGATCATGATCGGCATCGCGAGATTGGAGCCGATCGACGCGGCTGGCACAACCGCCGTTCGCAGCTGCAGCAGCGCGTATCCGTTGGCGTGCTGCAGGGCGTGTCCCGCCTCGTGCGCGGCGACCCCGATGCTCGCGATGGAGCGGCCATCATAGACGGCTGGGGAGAGCCTGAGGACCTTGTCCCGCGGATCGTAATGATCGGACAAGAACCCGCCGACCCTCTCGACCCGCACCCCGATCCCGGACCGGTTCACGATTCGCTGCGCCGCGTCCGCTCCGGAGAGCCCTGTCGCCACCCCCACCTTGGAGAAGCGCGCGAAGGAGCTCTTCACCCAGATCTGGGCGACGATGGACAGCAGCATCCCGGGACCAACGAACAACAGGTAGATCGGATCGAAGAACATCTGGCACTCCTTGCCGGAGCCGGTCGAGGCGTCGCGGCCATTGAAGAACCCCAGATCCTCTGTTAGGTTCTCGCAGGAAGATTCTTGGGTCCGTCTTCTAGGCTAGCAAATCGTTGCGCGACCGACAACTCGGTGGATCCAGGGGATGGCATGTCCGGCGATAGCATCGGCCTGAGCGTCGTTCTCCCCATGAGGGATCAGGCTCGAGCGGTCCGGCAGACCCTCGAGTCGGTCCATGCGCACCTCCTCGCGCGGCCGCGCGAGGGGTGGGAGATCCTGGTCGTCGACGACGGGGGCGACGGCGAGGCGTGCCAGCAGGTGGTCGATTTCGCGCGCACGCGGCCCGGCGTCCTCCTGCTGCGCAATCCCGGTCCCATAGGGTGCGGATATGCAGCGCGCCATGGGATTCTGCTCGCGCGCGGCGAACGGGTTCTCCTGATCGGACCGGATCTTCCCGCCCCGGTCTCGCTCATCGATGCGATGGAACGCCTCCTCGATCGGGGGCACGATCTCGTCGTCGCGTCCCGACGGACGGCGCAAGTGCGCCCGCTCCCTCCCGTGCGGATTCGCAACGAGATCCTCTCCCGGTCGGTCGGCCTTTCGATTCAGCTCCTGACAAGACGAAGAGCGCTGCACTCCCCCGTCCTCTTCCACCTCTACCGGAGACGGGCCGCGATCGAGATATTCCGGCGGCAGAAGCTCGACGGACCGAGCTTCGCCGTCGAGATTCTCTATCTCGCCCGGCGCTACAGCTACTCGGTGATCGAGCTTCCGATTCCGGACCAGGATCAATTGCTCCCCGCGAAGGATGCATGGTCGGATTCGGCGGGGGGGCTCGGCGAGCTCTTGCGGATTCGGATGAACCGCCTGCGCGGGGATTACGGCTAGATGCATCCTCGTCGCGACCCTGCGCCGTGGGTCCTCTTCCTTCTCGCGTGCGCCGAGCGCCTCGCGTTCCTCTTCGGCAGCCGCGACCGAGCCTGGCCGTTCCCGATCTTCTACGAGGGCGACGCGGAGACGTTCTACAACTACGCACAGGCGATTCTGCGCGGCGCGCCCTACGACAGCGGGATTCCCTTCCATCCCCCGCTCTTTCCCCTGGTTCTGGCCGGGCTGCACGCTCTGACCGGCGATCCGGTGCGGCACACTCTCGTGCGAGCCGTCCTCGGCGTCGCAAGCGCGGGAGTGCCGGTCATGCTCTACATTCTGCTGCGAGCTTCCGCGGGACGCGGGGCGGCGCTGGCGGCCGGTCTGCTCGCCGCCTTCTCCTTCGGGCTCGACACGCTGGGCGTCTCGGCGACGAGCGAGGGTCTCTACATCCTGCTCTCATTAGGACTCCTCCTCGCGGCAATCGCGCGCCCGCGGGAAGGAAGATCGGGGATTCTCCGGGCCGCGATCTTGGGCGCGGGGATCGGAGTGCTCGCGCTCACCCGCGCCGAGGGAATCCTCCTCGGAACGACGATCATGGTCGTCTGGCTCGCGCCACTTTTGCGCACGCTCTCCCGAAAGAGGGCGATCGTCCTCGCCGCCGCGGCGATCGGCCTCATCCTCTCGTTGGCGCCCTGGACGATCCGCAATGCCGTCCGCTTGACCGAATGGAACGCGCGCTCCGGCCGCTCGCTCGGGGTCGAGCTGCCGACATTCGTCCCATTGACCGCGTACGGACCGTTGAACTTCGCGCTCGCGAACAACGACTCCGCGACCGGGGAGTTCCAACGCAGGATCCTCACCTCGCGCTCCGAAACTGCCGTGCTCGACCTCGGAGATCCCCAACACCGCCACTACTTCCTTCACGGGACGAACGAGGGGCTCCACTGGATCGCTGCGCATCCGGGACGCTTCGTCTCCCTCGTTTTCCGGAAACTCGCGATCACGCTCCGCGCGCTGGACCTCGGATGGCTTCCCTGGGACGTTCCCCTCGGGAGGACGGGCACGCGGCTTCCTGTCGACCTGTTCCATCCCGCGCCTGCGGGATTGTGGCTGGCGCAGCTTCTGCTGGCCGCGGTGGGAGCCGCCGTCTTGCTTCGCGCGGGGGGCAACGGCAGGCTACTCGTGCTCCTCTGCCTGCCCGTCGCGACCGTGTTTCTCGCGAGCGTCCTCTTTTTCGGCTACGTCCGTCTGGGGATGACAACGGTCCCGTCGATTTTTGCGCTCGAGGGCGTCGCGATCGCGGCGATCGCGGCGAGGTTGCCCGGCAAATGGCGCGTTCTCCTCCGGCGGCCCGCGGTCTGGAAATCCCTCGTGATCGCTGCCCTTGCGCTGATGGTTTTCGCGGGCTCGCAAAATCGCGATTATACGGCGAGCGGGAGCACCGACCGCCCCGGCGGCATCCTTCAGAGGGACGCGCCGATGCGGATCGCTCCGCTTCATCGCTGAACGCCCCCCGCACGAGCCGCCCGAGGCCCGCGGGCGTGCAGCCATGTCTCGTAGCGCGACGCCAGAGCGCAGGCGAGGCAAGAACGGCGCTATGGCCGTGGCAGCCTACCGCCGGAGCAGTCGCGCGTAGGGACATGGCGAACGAGCCGCGGGCCAGGCCGTCCCCGCCGCCGGCTTCCGCAGTGCCCCTCTCCGCCTACTCGCGGAGGAGGTTCGCTGGTTCCTCGCGCCCGGCGAGAACCGCCTCGATGTGGTCCAACTGATTGATGAGCTGCTGCTCCTCCGGATGGGCGGCGATCCCCTGCTTGACGATTTCGAGGGCCCGCCGCAAATCCTCATCGGAAGCGCCCCGCGCGCGCGTCGCCGCGACTGCGTAGCGCGCTTCCAGCGTGGCGGCAAGGGCCGAGGCAGTCTTCGGCGGCGCGTCACCCGCATTCAGGGAGCGCTGGAAATACTCGACCGCCGGGTCCCAATCCTCCAGGTATGCGTTCGCCAACCCTGCGTAGTACAGCACCCGTGAATCGGGCCTGAGCTGGATCGCGCGCAGGAAGGCATCCCGCCCCTCCGCGTACCGGTTCTCGCACAGCGCGGCAAATCCGTATCCGGACCAGAACTCGGGGTCGTTCTCCCGGTAGGGTCTGATCTGACGATAGACGCCGAGCGCCTCCGCCATCTTCCCGCGCCTCAGATACAAACGCGCCTTCCCCTCCATCGCGAGGATGTTGGACGGCTCGATCTCGAGGGCCTTGTCGTACTGCGCCGCGGCCTCGTCGAGCCTGTTCAGCGTGTAGTAACTCGATCCGAGGAGGATGCGCGTCCGCGCATTTCCGGGGTAGGTGTTCACGCACTCCTGGTAGAGGGCGAGCGATTTCTCATTCATCCCGTGCTCGAAATGGTACTTGGCCAGCTCCTCCGCGGAGTAGGCGCGCGCGAAGGTCGGAAAATCGCGCCGCATCTCGTCGAATCGACGGATCGCCCCGTCCGTTGTCGCGTTCAGCAGCAGCCATGGGGCGACGAGGAGCAGGGCGACCCAAGGCGCGGCGATCCGCACCGGAGGAAGGACCCCCTTGTCCCCCGCGTCCGCCACCTCGGATTCCCAGAGGCGGGCGGCGAGGAGTGCGAAACCCGCGATTTGCGGCGTCAGCAGGTCCCAATCCCTAGCCGCCCCGAGCTTGCGATCGAGCAACAGGAATGGAAGCAGGAAGCAAGCAGTCTGGAGCGCCAGGAAGGCGATGTCGGGCTCAGCGAGCCTCTTTCGCGCCGCGCGGGCGCGCGCGACCAGGAGACAACCTGTGATGGGCGCGGCGAGGATCAGCCAGTTCAGAAGGTCCTTCGCGTGCCGCAGCGAGAAGAGGCCGTGCGGCCCGCCGAGGGCGATCAACATGTGGCGCTGATTCTTGCTCTCGAGGAAATCCCGACGGAAGAACTGGCTGTCGTAGCCGAGGGCCACGTGGATTCCGATCGCAAGCAGGGGCAGGGCGAGACCCGGCAAGACGACCTGCGCCGTCCACCGGCCCTTGCGGGGACGATTGACCCCGGGGCGCAGCGCGAGTAGCAACCACGCGGGCGCCGCGAAGAGGGCCGTCGTGTGGAAGAACCCGGCCAGACCGAAGAAGATGCCCGGGAGCCAGGGCGGCGCCTCTCCGCGTTGGGCCAGCGCCCCGCTCCAGAGAAAGCCGAGCATCGCGGCCGAGAACAGACCGTACGACTCCACGTAGCCGCAGTAGAGAAGCGTGGGCGCCGCGAGGATCCAGAGGGAGAAGGCGAACATCTTGGCTGAAACGGACAACTTGCGACTTCGTCTCAACAAGAATAGGGCCGTCGCGACGGCGAGGAAACCGGCGAGCCAACTCCCGAAGGCGTACAGCCGGAAGGAGGCTTCCTTCGAACCCGCCCCTCCGATCGCCCCCAGCACGAGGCGGTGAAGAAGATAGTCCATCAGGTCGTGGATGCGATAGCGCGCGCCGAGCCCGGCCAGTTCGCCGACCAGCACGCCGTCGCCCAGGAAGCGCGTCGGCGTCTTGAGTGCGACGAAGAGGCCCGTCGAGCAGAGCGAAACGACCCACACCGGATGAAGGGAGGCGCCGAAGATCCATCCGCCGATCCGATCGAAGAAGATGCGGGCGAGCATGCGGCGCAGCGGCCCCACGAAGAGCAGACCCCATGCGGCGAGGGCGGCGATCGAAACGACCGGCGGCAAATAGGCTGCGTGGTGAAATCCCCACGCCGCGGTAGCGGGAAGAAACCGGCCGGCGATCGGCAGCACGCCGATGACGAGCAGGCCGATCTGAGCGAGACGGTCGGTACCGGGCGCCTTCTGCATCCTTGATTTCCCCTGCCGCCCGCCACCCTACCCGGGCGCAACGGCGCACGCATCGCGATTATGCACGATCGGCCGGGAGAATGAACTATCGGGCCGGGTCGAAGGCCGAAGCGAGGGGCACTTCAGCCAAGGCGGTCTCGAACCACCGGATGTAGCGCCGCTGCCCGGCCTCGCGGCGGCGTATGGCCTCCCTCGCCGTGGCGAAAAGCAGACGGGATGCTCCGGCGCGCAGCCCCCCGCCGGGTGTCGTCAAAACGCCGGGAATCGCGAGGTAGACCGGCGCGGCATCGACGAGGAAACGGTCGCGCGCGAGGGAGTATATGTCGCAGCTCCGCTCCCCTCCCGGCACGAGTCCCCGGGCCTGGAGCAGGTGAACGAGCTCGTGGGCGATCGTCTGATAACAGAGTCCCCTCGGATTCAACCAGATGGCCGGCTCATCCAAGCTCGCGTAACCCTGGGCGCCCCGTGCGATGCCGATCTTGATCCCCGTTCCATCCAGCTCGGGGAAATAGCTCAAGGCGATGCGGACCATTCTCAGAATCCGGGACTTGGAGGGATGCTCTCTCAGGGCGCGCGTGAGGACGTGCCCTTCGAAACCGGGCGGCGGCAGCTCGGATACGAACGAGAGGCTGAGCTGCAGGGCGATTGCGCCCTTACCGCTCTTACCGCCCTTGGGGGATTCCATTTCGCCAGTGTAGAGGATCGATCGACATCCGAGGATCGAGACCATGCGAGCCCTCCTCCCGCCAGCGCCGCCGTCTTCGACAGGGCCGGCCCGGAGGGCTTGAGCAACCGACGGGCCAGACTCGACTGCCGTCGATCGGAGATGCCCGTCGATCGGGGACGCCCGCCCGAAGGGATGCCTCCCTGGACCCTCGTCCGGCCGTCATGTATCCTGGCGCGGGGCGGAAAAAGGGTCCGCCCGCGACGGCTTTCGGGCACTCGTCTTCTTTCAAGAGCCCCGGCGCGGCCGTCGTGTGCGAGGGTAGCGGGGGATCGATCGCGCCTCCCTGCGTCAGCCGAACTCCAGAAAGGACGCTTCCGCATGGGCGCCTCGACCCTTCCTCCGTCCGCCGGCACGCCTTCGACGCCCGCCGGCGCCTCCGATGAGATGGACCGGCTTCCGATCGAGGGATTCAAGGGCACTCCGGACGAGATCGAGCGGCAGTGGTTCGAGCAAGTCTACAAGGGGCGCGGCGACAGCATGCTTCAGTTGACCATGCGCGCCGTCCTGATGGGATCGGTCCTCGGCGGGGTGCTGTCGCTGACGAATCTCTACATCGGGCTCAAGGCGGGGTGGGGATTCGGCGTCGCCATCACGGCGTGCATTCTTTCCTACGCGATCTGGACATTCTTCTACAAGATCAACCTCGCCAAGACGCCGATGACGATTCTCGAGAACAACTGCATGCAGTCGACCGCGAGCTCCGCGGGCTACTCGACCGGTGGAACGCTCGTATCGGCGTTCGCCGCGTACATCCTGCTCAATGAGCGGACGATGCCGGTCCCGCTCATGATGGGGTGGGTCTTCTTCCTCGCGATCCTGGGCGTGACGATGGCGATCCCGATGAAGCGGCAGATGATCAACATCGAGCAACTGCGTTTCCCGAGCGGCATCGCGGCGGCCGAGACGCTGCGCGCCCTGCACTCGAAGGGATCGAAGGGAATGCAGTCGGCCCGAGCGCTTGCGTGGGCCGGTCTCTTCGGTCTCGTGAGCAAGCTCTGGACGGACGGCCTCTTCCTGATCCATGGCAGCCTGGCGTCGCTGCAGATCGGTACTTGGGTCGGGAGCTTCAACCAGAAGGTCTTCGGGCCCGCGTGGGTGGGCCGGACCGTGATGTTCTCGTGGGAACCGATGTTCATCGCGGCCGGCGCGATCACCGGACTCAGGGTCTGCACGAGCATGCTGCTTGGCGGCGTCCTCTGCTGGATGGTCTTCGCGCCGATCATGCAGCACGCCGGCGTGATCCAGGGCCAGGGGTACCGCACCATCGTGAGCTGGTCACTCTGGGCGGGAACGTCCTGCATGGTCACCTCGGGCCTCCTCGCGTTCGGGATGCAGTGGAAGAGCGCCGCGCGGGCCTTCAGCAGCATCGGCACGATGTTCAAGTCGGCCGGGGGGCCGAAGACGAAGTCGCCGATGGAGGCGATCGAGTGCCCGCCGTCCTGGTTCTTCATCGGCCAGGGCGTAGGCTTTGCGGGGATCGCGGTCCTGGGACACATCACCTTCCACATGCCCTACTGGCAGACATTTCTCGCCGTGGCGCTTTCCTTCGCCCTGTCGCTCGTCGCCTGCCGCGTGACCGGCGAGACCGATACGACTCCGGTTGGAGCGATGGGAAAGATCACGCAGCTCACATTCGGCGCCGTGAGCCCGGGGAACATGAATGTGAATTTGATGAGCGCCAACGTCACCGCCGCGTGCGCGGGCGCCTCGGCCGACCTGCTGACGGACTTGAAGAGCGGCTACCTGCTGGGGGCGCATCCGAGAAAACAGTTCATCGCCCAGTTCTCCGGAATCTTCATCGGGAGCGTGGTGCCCGTCCTCTGCTTCAACATCCTCGTCCCGAACCACACGGTCCTGGGTTCGGACCAGTTCCCCGCGCCGGCCGCGCAAACGTGGAAGGCGGTCGCGGAGGCCCTGAGCCGGGGACTCTCGGCGCTGGAGCCGGTCAAGGTCTGGTGCATCGTGATCGGCGGCCTGGTGGGAATCATCCTGCCGCTGCTCTCGCGGCTGTTCCCGAAGGCATCGAAGTGGATCCCGTCGGCTGCCGGCATCGGGCTCGCCTGGACGTTCCACTGGTTTTACAGCCTTCTCTTCTTCCTCGGCGCGGTGATCGGTTGGCGGATCGAGAAGAAGCACGCCAAATGGTCCGCCGACTTCACGTTCCCGGTCGCCTCCGGCGTGATCGCCGGGGAGAGCCTGATGGGGGTCGTGTTGGTCATCTGGGAGAACGGGCCGGAGATGATCCGTAAGATACTTGGATTCTAGGGCTCAGGTCGTCTCTTGCCGCGCCGGATGGGTATCCGCTATCCTCAAGTGGTTCCCGAAAGGACACAGATGATAGCGACCCATCCCCCGATCCTGCGGATCTTGCGGATCCATCAGGCGATCCAGGCACGGACCTATCCATCCATTCCGAGCCTGGCGGAGCTCCTCGAGGTTTCTCGCCGGACGGTTCAGCGCGACATCGAGTTCCTGCGCGACCAGATGGGCGCGCCGCTGGCGTTCAATCCGATAGAGAGCGGGTACGAGTACACGGAAGATGGGTTCACGCTGCCGGAAGTGAAGATGACCGAGGGAGAAGTGCTTGCCCTGATGGTGGCCGACAAGGCCCTTGCCGCCTACCGCGGCACGGAGTGCGAGAATCTTCTCCGACAGCTTCTCGAGAAGGCCACGCTCGCCCTCGGAGAGACCCGGATGATCTCCCCCCAGCAGATCTCGGAGACCTATTCCTTCCAGCACACGCCCCCCCCGGCCCGGATCAACCCGGCCGTCTTCAGCATCATCGAGAAGGCGATTCGCGACCACGAGACCCTCGAGGTCGTCTACCACACGCAGAGCCGCGAGGCGACGTCGCGACGCAATCTCGATCCGTATCACCTGGCCAACGTGGACGGGGATTGGTACCTTTCCGCCTTCTGCCACCGCCACCAGCGCCTTCGAACCTTCAAGCCGGCCCGCATACGCGCGGCGCGCGCCACGGGCGTGAAGTTCACCCAGCGCCCGTTCGATCCGCAGGAATTTCTGAAAACCAAGCTCGGCACGATGAGCGGCGACCGGATCTTCGAGGCAGTATTGAGATTCGATTCGACGTTGGCAGGTCACATCCTCGAGAGGGATTGGGGAACCGGCTACCGCGTGCAGATCCTGACGACCGGAGGTGTGGAGCTTTCCTTCCAAAGCGAGAACGGCGATGCCCTGGTTCGCTGGTGCCTGAGCTGGGGACCGGGCGCCGAGATCGTCTCGCCGTCCTGGGTGCGCCTGCGCGCCCGGCAGATCTTGCGGCAAATCACCCGGCGCTACGAGGGACGCGTGCGTACGGTGAAGACCGTCGAGAGGCGGAAACGCCCTCCGTCCCGCCCCCCGTCCCGCTAGCCCCGGCAAACCCGTCTCGGTGTAATCGCTCCGGTCGGCGGGAAAGCCCGCCGATGAGAATCCCAAGAGCATCCGCGTAGAATCTCAAGGAGAAGTCGATGATCAACGCAACCCAACTCAAGATCGGGAACATCGTGATGTACAACAAGGAGCCGCACCGGATCACGAAGCTGCTGCACATCACCCCGGGCAACTGGCGCGGGATGGTCCAGGCACAGATGGTGAACCTGCGCAACAACAACCGCTACGAATACCGCTACCGCTCCGACGAGAAGGTCGAGGTGCTGACCCTAGAGATGCATTCCCTGAAGTACATGTACCGCCAGGGCGAGGAGTACCACTTCATGAACACCGAGACCTTCGAGCTGATGAGCATTATGGCCGACACCCTCGGGGACGCGACCTACTACATGGTCGACGAGTGCGAGGTACAGGCCCACTACTACGAGGGCGCCCCGGTCTCGATCGAGGTCCCGAACTTCGTCGTCCTGACCGTGACGGAGACCGAACCAACCCTGAAGGGAGCGACCGTGAGCGCTTCCCCGAAGCGCGCCGTGCTGGAGACGGGGCTCGAGGTGAAGGTCCCCCAGTTCATTGACGCGGGCGAGAAGGTCCGGATCGATACCCGGGACGGGAGCTTCGTCGAGCGGGCCTGAGGGGCCCCCGGGAAGTCCATCGGCGGCTAAATCCTTACGGCGTCTTGCCCGACGTTTAGAGCCGGGAGGCTGTAGCCTCGAGGACCGAACGGCCGTGCGGTGCGGGAATTGGCCATTTTCACCTAAAGATGCCCTCACTCGATGCCGCATAAGAAGATGGGGCTTGAGAATGGCCGCAGGATGAGTTATATTGTTTGAGCGCGAAGCCATCCGGAGGTTCGCGGCTCTCGGTGTTTGCGGATGATCATCTATCTACGATGGAGGGCACCATGCGTCTTGTGACTGTCCTAGCTTTACTTCTTGTCGTCGGCATCTGTACGACGCCGGCGATGGCTGACAAGGACGACCCGGTGAAGATGGAGGGAGATCCTCTCCTGCCGCTCGACGTTGACTACTTCCAGATCAACCTGACCGCGGGCGTTACGGTCGTCGTAGAGACGATGGCCGGACCCCACTGCGACCCCGACATGACCGACACGATGCTCTACTTGTACGGCCCCAACGCCTGCGCCCCGCAGGTGGCCTACGACGATGACGGCGGGCCCGGCCTCTTCTCTCTGATGACCTACACCCCGACGGTCACCGGCACCTACTACATCAAGATGATGGGTTACAGCACGAACGAAGGCTGCTACAAGTTTACCGTCAAGTGCGCCGGCGTCGTTCCGACTACCCTTGTTAATGAGCTCGAGCCGAACGACACCTGCGGCCCCGCGGTGCAGACACTGACCTGCGACAACTACGTTCATGGCCGGATCGGCGCTCCCCCGGTATTGGGCGCCTGCTGCGTCCCTGGTTGCGGTACGTGTACGCTGACGACCCAGGCGACGTGCTATGCCCCGAGCGTCTGGCACGGCGAGTGGACGAGCTGCACGCCGAACCAGTGCCCGGTGACCACCCCTCCCCCGGTGAACGACACCTGCGCGGGCGCGATCCTGCTTCCGTGCGGCCAGGGCCTGGTTGTCAACGGCACCTTGTCCTGCGCGACCAACGACTACGATCCGGGCATCGGGACTCCTCCCCCGAGTTGCACGAACGGTTACTCGGCGGTAGGACCGGATGTCGTTTACATGGTGAGCATGGCGGTCGGCGACGTCTTTACGGCGGCGATCAGCGCTTACGTCACGAGTTTCGACAGCTCGATCTACCTCGTCACTGACTGCAGCAACGTGAACGACAGCTGCGTTGCCGGTTCGGACACCTACCCGAACCCGCCGGGCGAGACCATCACCCACACGGCCACGACGGCCGGGACCTACTACTTCATCGTGGACAAGTACGGCGCCTCGGCAGCAGACGGCTTTACCTTCACCTACAGCCTGACCTGCCCGCCGATCCTGGGCGCTTGCTGCGACTTCGCCACCGGCGCCTGCACGATTACGACGCAGACCGGGTGTCCCTTCACCTGGCTCGGTGCCGGCGTGCCTTGCGACCCGGTGACCTGCCCGGTGCCGACCGTCGAGGCTGCTTGCTGCTTCGCGGACGGTCACTGCGAGCTTCTGACCGAGGCAGCCTGCTTGGCCGCTCCGGACCACATTGCTTGGTTGCCGGGCGTGACCTGCTCGCCGACCGCCAATCCGTGCCCGCAGCCCGGCGCCTGCTGCAACCTGGCGACCGGCGAGTGCACGTTCGTTCTCGAGCAGTTCTGCGTGGCTCCGCTCGTGTTCCATGCCGAGCTGACCTGCGTGCCGATCAACCCGTGTCCGCCGCCGGTTCCGACGGGAGCCTGCTGCGACCCGCTTGGCAACTGCACGGTGACAACGCAGGAAGCCTGCTTGGCGCCCAACGTGTGGCATCCTGAGTGGACTGGCTGCGAGCCGAACTACTGCCCGCCGCCGGTTCCGACGGAAGGCACGACCTGGGGCCAGATCAAGGCCAACTACCGCTAGTCCTTCCTAGGACTTAGCTCTTCTAACGAGAGCCCGCCCCCCAGGGGGGCGGGCTCTTCGTTTACGGGCGGACATTCCCGCCAATCATGCAGGCGCCTGCGGGTCCTTGCGGCCATGCAGGGGGAGCGCCGAAGAGAGCTGCGCCATGCGCCGAACGGAGACGGCCCCCGAATGGCCACCCTGCTCCCAGCCGCGCATGCCCGGGTCCGTCAGAGGATCTTCGAAAGAAACGCCGCGGTTCGTGGCTCGCGGGGATGATCGAACAGCTCCGCGGGCGGGGCGGCCTCGATGACCTCCCCATGATCGAGGAAGATCACCTGCTGCGCCACCTCCCGGGCGAAACCCATCTCGTGGGTCGCCACGAGCATCGTCATCCCTCCCCGCGCGAGGTCCCTCATGACGTCCAAAACCTCGCGGATCATCTCCGGATCGAGGGCGGAAGTCGGCTCATCAAAGAGGAGGACCTTCGGCCGCATCGCCAGCGCGCGGGCGATCGCTACCCGCTGTTGCTCTCCTCCGGAGAGCTGGCGCGGGTAGCTCTCGGCCTTTCCCGAAAGCCCGACCCGGGCCAGGAGGACCCGCGCCTCCTCCTCGACCTCGGCTCGGGGCCTGTGGCGCACGACCTCCGGCGCCAGGGAGATGTTTCGCAGCACGCGCAGGTGGGGGAAGAGATGGAAATGCTGGAAAACCATACCCGTCTCAGCGCGGATCTCGTGGAGCGCCCGGCCGTCGTGATCCAACGGCGTCCCGTCCAGGAACACGCGCCCCTCGTCCATCCGCTCGAGGCCGTTGATCAGCCGAAGGACGGTGCTCTTGCCCGAGCCTGAGGGACCGATCAACACGGTCGTCGTTCCGCGAGGAACGTGAAAGCTCACCCGGCGGGCGGCGACGGTCTCGCCGAAGACCTTCGAGACCCCCTCGAGGCGGACCATCAGGCGTCCGCCGTTTTCGGGCGACATCGAATCGCCCCGGCCCCTTCGACCCCAAGCCCGCCAGCCGAGCGGAAGATCATCGTTCCCCCCGCCGCAGGCGCCGTTCGAGGAGAGCGGACAACCGGGTCAGAACCAAGGTCATCGCGAGATACAGCAACGCGACGACCGTCCAGGTCTGGAAATCCGAGAAGGTGGCGGAGTAGTACTCGCGGCCCGCGCGGGTCAGCTCCCGCAGCCCGATGATCGACACGAGCGAGGAGTCCTTCAAGCAGGCGACGAAGTCGTTCAGGATCGGGGGAATCACGATTCGCATCGCCTGCGGCAGAACAACGTGCCGCAGGCACCGCGCGTCGGAGAGGCCGAGAGAGCGCGCCGCCTCCCACTGCCCCTGCGGGACGGCCTGGATTCCCGCCCGGACCGTCTCGCCGATGTAGGCGCTGTAGCCGACGCCGATCGCGATCACGCCGGCCGCGAAACGATCCAGGTTCAGGACCCTTCCCAGCCCGAAGTAGAGGAAGAAGACCTGAACGAGAAGGGGGATCCCGCGGAGGGTGTCGACATAGGCGACGCCGAAGGCGCGCAGGGAGCGACGCCGGCTCGTCCTCATGATGCCGATCAAGAGCCCGAGCATGAGGGCGAAGGCAAAGGAGGCGAGAGAGATGCGGATCGTTTGGGGAACCGCGGGAAGCAGGTAGATCAGGATCCTCCCGAAGAGGTCGAGCTGCCCCGCAACCCATTCCATCCGTCGGAGAGCCCTATGGCGCCTCGAGGGCCCAGCGCCGGCGCAGCTCGCGAAGCCTGCCGCCGCGGTCCAGGTCCCCGAGGGCGGAGTCGACCGCCTTCTTGAGCGATTCGTCCCGCATGCGGAAGGCGATCCCGTACGACTCGCGCGTGATCGGCTCGCCCACCAGACGAACCTCGGGATGCTCGCGTGCGAAGAGCGCCGCCGTCGGCGTGTCGGAGATCACGGCATCGAGCCGCCCGATACGCAGATCGAGGAACGCGGCGCCGATCGCATCGAAGCTCACGATTTCCGCGTGTTCGACGCTCTTCGCCATCCGCTCGCCCGTCGTCCCGAGCTGGACGCCCAGACGGTGCCCCGGAAGCTCGGCGAGCCCCTGGATGCGGCTATCGGACCGCACGCAGATCGATTGCCCGGCCGCATAGTACGGTTCGCTGAAGAGAACATGCCGGGAGCGATCCTCCGTGATCGTCATGGCCGAGATCACCGCATCGTACTTCCCCGCGCTCAAGGCGGCGAGAATCCCGTCGAATGGGACGACGAGGAACTCGACCTTGACCCCGAGCTCGCCGGCGATCGCCCGCATCAGATCAGCGTCGAAACCGACGACTTCCCCGTTCGTCGTGCTGATCGTCTCGAACGGGGGATAGGTCGCGTCGGTGCCGACGCTGAGCACGCCTTGCCGGCGCGCCCGCGCGAGGGTCTCCTCCGATCGAGGGGCGCAACCCTGCGGCCAGAGGCAGGCGAACGCCGAGAGGGCCAGGATCAGAACCGGAACGGGACGCAGCATCAGAGTCCTCCGCTCGTCGTCTGAACGTATGGGGAGACGGCGCGAGTGTCAACGGCGGCACATCTTGTCGATGAACACTGGAACGCCGCGCCCCGCATCCCCCGCGCGGCGCAATCAAGCGAGGTGGGCACGCAGCCCGAAAAAGCCACGCACCCACCCCCCGGACGCGGATCGTTCTATCGAACGACCGTGATCTTCTGCGAGATCCTCTCTCCTCCCGCCTCCTCGATGCGGGCCCAGTAGACGCCCGCCGGGACGAGGCGGCCCTCGGAATCCCGGCCGTCCCACGGCACGGCGTGCAAACCGGCGGACATCAGACCGCTCGCGAGGCTGCGGACCCGCCGACCCGCGACGTCCAGCAGATCAAGACGCACGTTCTCTGCGCGCGGCAGCGAGAAGCGCACCATCGCGGCGCCTCCGGTCGGATTTGGCCGAAGCGGCTCGAGACGCAGCACGGCGGGAAGCCCCGCCTGCTCCTCCGCGGCCGCCGAATTCAGCGGCTCGCGGAAGAACGTGCCGAGTATGTACATCACGTTGGCCTTGAGGTTCGCGTAGTTCCAGCGATAGGGCCGGCCGCTCAGGAAGACGAGCTGCGCGCCTCCCGAACGATAGAGTCCGCCTGCGGCGGGCTTACGCCACGCGCCGATCCCCCGGTCGGGGGTGAAGCCGGCATCGGCCTTGAAGAGAAGGGTGCTCTCGGGCTGAGTAAGGGCCATGTCGAATGTCGCGACCGAGGTCTGCAGGTTCAGCCGGGCCATGTTCGTGAGCCCCGTGTAGGTCGAGACGCAGTCGCTGATCGTGCTCGTCGGCGTGTAGAACGTGGTCCCGAGGTACTGGGCGAGGTACCCGCTCAGGAACAGGTCGCCCTGGCGGGTCATGACAAGGACGTTCCCCCCGGCCTCCAGATACGGCGCGATCGGACTGGCCTGCCAGTCCGCGAGGTCGCCGTTCGTGTTGTCACTCACCCAGATCACATGGCGGTAGTGGCCCAGGAAATCCCCCGTCGGCGTGCCGTGACCGAGCGGCGCCGGAAGGGTGGCCGGGTATCCGGCTACGGGGGCGTCAAACGTGTCCCAGAAATCGATCGTGTAGTCGCCCCAGAACGCCTCGGCCGCATAGGCGTTCGTCACCTCCGTACCGTAGTGGGTCCAATCCAAACCGTTGACGAGGAGGACCCCCCGGTCGAACGGAGGATCGATCAACGGATCCTGGATGATCGGGTGCAGGATCCAATCGTCTTTGTCGAGTTTCAACGAGAGCGGCGGCTCCGATACGTGGAGGGTGAAGGTCTGCGTCGCGAGGGAGTCGTCCACGACGAACGTCTGCTCCCCGCTCGCCGTCGTGATCGTGACGTCGATCGGCATCCTAAAGACCTGCCAGGACTGCGTCTGGCGGATCGTAACGGCGACGTCGTAGCCACCGGCCTCCGGGATCACCGCGTAGTTGTACATGTAGACCGGGTAGTATTCGCCGTAGATCCACTCCTGGAAGTACCAGTCGAGATCCATGCCTGATACTCCTTCGCAGACGTCGCGGAAGTTTTCCGTGGTCGCGACCGAGTACTTGTATTGGGTGTAGAAGGCCTGGAGCGAGGCGAAGAAGTCGGCGTCGCCGAGAACGTGGCGCAGCATGTGCAGCACCCAGGAGGCTTTGTTGTAAGAGAGGCCCCAGTGGAAAATGCGACCCCAGTCGCTCAGGTCGGGAACGTAGATCGTCCCGGAGCCGAAGTACTTGTTGTAGCTCAGGTCCTGGTGATACGCAGCCGCTCCCCCGTTCGACTCCGCCCAGAGCGCCTCGCTGTAGGTGGCGAACCCCTCGTTGACCCAGATATGATGGAAGTCCCTGCATGTGATCATGTCGCCCCACCACTGATGGGCCAACTCGTGGGCGACGATGTACTCGTAGTAGGCGCCCAGGCTCGTGCAGGTCTGGTGCTCCATCCCTCCGCCCCAGGGGAACTCCGCTTCGCCGTACTTCTCGTCGAGGAACGGATACTCGCCGAACAGGCCCGCGAAGGTGGCGAGCATGTCCTTGACCTTCACGTTGACCAACCAATTCGAGGCCGCGTGGTCGGGGTAATCGTAGAACTTGATCTCCATCGAGTCGCTCGGTGAGTAATGGTAGTAGTCGGTCGTGACCGTGTACGGATGGATCGCGAGCGAGACGAGGTACGTCGTGATCGGGTACTTCTCGAACCAGACGGTGATCGCGTTCGTACCGTTGTCGGTCATCTGCCGGACGGTCCCGTTCGAGGCCGTGATGAGCCCGGTCGGCGTGACGACGCGCACCTGCACGGAGTCAGCCTTGTCCTCGGGCCAGTCCTTGCAGGGCCACCAGGAGCGCGCGCCGAACGCCTCGCTCAGGGTCCAGATCACCGGCTGTCCGTTGTAGGAGTCCCACCCGAACGCCCCTCCGGGCTCCGGGTTTCCGCTGTAGCTGACGACGACTTCGATCAGCTCTCCCGTAGCGTAGGCGCGATCGAGATTGACCGTCAGAACGTCGCCGGCGTGGGTGAAGGTCGCCGGTACGCCCCCGGAGGTGACGGAGCTGACCGTCATGATGTTGTAGAGGTCCAGATCGAGGGTGGTCAGGGGACCCGTCACCACCTGCGCCCGCACCTTGACGATCCCGGTCAGGATCTGCGTCGTCGGGTTTAGATTGAGATCGAGGTCGTAGTAGCGGGCGTCGTAGAGGTCCTGGTTCCCCGTGGACCTCGCAGCCGTCTTCGCCCGATCGAACGCCCGATGGGCCTGTGCCTTGTGGAAGGACAGATAGGGCGCGGTATCGCGCTCGTCAAAAACCTGGTCGGTCCACCCCGATCGATCGGCCGGATAGAGGACGGGATCGGCCGCGCTCGGACCAGAAAAAACGGGGAAAAGGGCCAGCAGAGCCAGCCCTAGTGCGACTGCAGGCCGGAAACCGGCGCCTGGGCGGATCACAAGCCGCGGCATCGAACCTCCTCCATGCGATGTCCCTTGCCTTGGCCCATCCGCCGAGAACGGCATGGGCCGGTGTCTTCGAGTCCGAGGCGGCCGGGCAAAGGAGTCGCCGGAGGCCGCAATCCCCTCCTAAATCATAGCACCAGACGCCTTAACGGCCGACCGAAAAGGTCGCCGACCTTGACCCTCCGGGATGCGGAGTAGATCATGGACCTTTGCTCGTTGGTTGGCTGTTTCACTCACTTGGGCCCAATCGGCGCTTCGCATCCGCAAGGAGGAGATTCCGGAATGAACCGCTTCCATCAGATGGTTCCCCATTGGCTGTCCTCGATCTGGGTCCTCGCCGCCGCCCTGACGCTCGCGGGGTGCGGCAACCCGAAACCAGGCTCGGGAACGATGGCCTCGCAGGAAGAGAAGAAACCCCAAGCTGCCCAAACGCCGGCGGCGGCGCCCCAGGCGGCAAAGCCCCAGGCGACACCGCCGGCCGCTCCAAAGGAGATGCCCCCCGTGCAGGATCAGAACGCGATCACGACCACCTCGGGACTGAAATACATCGACCTCGCCGCCGGCGCCGGCGCAGCCCCCCAGGCGGGACAAATGGTGACCGTCCACTACACCGGGTGGCTAAAGGACGGCACGAAGTTCGACAGCTCCCTCGATCGCGGCCAGCCCTTCCGCTTCACCCTCGGTGAGGGGCGGGTCATCAAGGGATGGGATGAGGGCGTGGCCACGATGAAGGTGGGCGGCAAGCGGAGGTTGATCATCCCGTCCAGTCTGGCCTACGGAACTCGGGGAGCGAGCGGCGTCATTCCCCCCAATGCGGAGTTGACCTTTGACGTCGAGCTCCTAGGAGTTCAATGACGGAACTCCCCTTCGGATCGGGGAGCGCGCCTCCCCGATCCGCGATCCCCGCGCGATTCATGCAATGTCGGAGGAGGTGGTCGTGATGCGTAAGCGGAGCTGGGCCATACTGGCCGCGGCCTTGCTGGCCCTCGCCGTCGTCGTGTTCGTCTGGGTCGTCCCCAGGGGACGCGGCCAAGCATCCCCCTACCGAACTGAAGCGATCCAGCGCGGCGACGTCCGGGTCCAGGTCTCGGCGACCGGAACCCTAGACGCCGTGACCACCGTCCAGGTCGGCAGCCAGATCTCTGGGACGATCAACGCCCTCTATGCGGACTTCAACAGCCAGGTCAGAAAGGGGGAAGTCCTCGCCCTCATCGATCCGACCTTCCTCAAGGCACAGGTCGCCCAGAGCGAAGCCGACCTCGAGAAGGCGCGCGTGACACAGCGCCAGGCCGAGCGGGACATGGCGCGGCAGGAACCGCTGAAGCAGCAGGGCCTCGCCTCTCAGGCCGACATCGACGCGGCCGAGACCGCGCTCGATGCGGCGCGAGCTTCGGTCAAATCGGCCGAGGCGGCACTGACCCGCGCCAAGACGAACCTCGCCTATGCGACCATCGCATCCCCGATCGACGGGATCGTCGTCTCGCGGGACGTCGACGTCGGCCAGACCGTCGCGGCGTCGCTCTCGGCCCCAACGCTCTTCACGATCGCCCAGGATCTCACGCAGATGCAGCTCGAGGCGTCGGTCGACGAGGCCGACATCGGGATGATCCGCGTCGGTCAAGCGGTCACCTTCACGGTCGATGCCTTCCCGGAAAGGACGTTCGCGGGCGAAGTCCGGCAGATCCGTCTCGCCCCGAAGACCGAGCAGAACGTCGTCTCCTATACGGTGGTCGTCCGCGTTCCGAACCCCGACCTACGGCTTCTCCCCGGGATGACGGCGAACGCGACGTTCCTCATCGAGGAGGCGCGGGACGTGCTCAGGGTCCCATCCTCGGCGCTCAAGTTCCATCCGGACCCCGCGGGAGTCCGCGCACGCGAGGGCGGCGCCTCCGCGCAGGCGAGCGGCGCCAAAGGCGCGCGGCAGGGGCAGGCATCGGGCGGCTCGAGGCCGGCGATGCAGGGAGGCCGCGGCGCGGGTCAAGCCGCCGAAGTCGCCCGGGGCGATGCGGCGCTGTCCGCCCCCGGCGCTCCCCTGCGCGGGACCGTCTACGTGCTGAAGGATGGCTCGCAACTGCGGAAGGTCTCGGTCGGATTGGGACTCAGCGATGGGACTTACGCCGCCGTGACTTCCGATTCTCTGTCCGAGGGGATGCAGGTCGTCGTCGGCGGAAGCTTCCAGACGGCCGGAGCACCGAGCCAGGGGCAGGTCAACCACTTCGCGCCGGGAGGAATGAGACGTGGCCGTTAGCCCGCATTTCTCACCAGCCTTCTGCTGCAACGGCGCATCTGGCCGCATCTGCGGCGTCGCGCTTGCTCGGCCTCATCGGAGGGGTGCGTGATGAGCGCCAGCAGACCGCCGATCCTCCGTGTATGCGACCTCGTCAAGATCTACGGCGAGGGAGACAACAGGGTCGTCGCGCTGGCGGGGGTATCGCTCGAGATCCACGAGGGCGAGATGGTCGCCGTGATGGGCGCTTCCGGCAGCGGGAAATCGACGCTGATGAACATCCTGGGATGCCTCGACCGGCCGACGACCGGCGCCTACGAGCTTGCGGGTGAGGACGTGTCGCGTTTCACGCGCGATCAGCTCGCGGAGATCCGGAACCGCCGCATCGGTTTCATCTTCCAGAATTTCAACCTGCTCGCCCGCACGAGTGCGATCGAGAACGTCGAGCTGCCGATGATCTACTCCTCCTTGAACAGCCGGGAGATCGTCGGACGGGCCCGAGAGGCGCTCGAGCAGGTGGGGCTCGCCGATCGCGCGCATCACACGCCCAATCAGCTCTCCGGTGGGCAACAGCAACGGGTTGCGGTCGCACGCGCGCTCGTGAACCGGCCGTCCCTCCTGCTGGCCGACGAGCCGACCGGCAACCTCGACACGGTGACGTCGACGGAGGTGATGGAGGTATTCCAGGAACTGAACCGGGCCGGAATGACGGTCCTTCTGATCACCCACGAGCAGGACATCGCTCAGTACGCGAAGCGGGTCATCGTCCTGCGAGACGGGCGAATCGTCGGGGACCGCGGGATCGAACGTCGCGCCGGGAGGTCTGCGGGCGCGGGCTCGGGAGTTGAAGCCCAGGGTGCGGATGCGGCTTCGGCGCATCCACGAACCGGCGCGTCAGATTCGCAAGGGGGACGGCGATGAGGTTTTGGCTTCTCCTGCTCGTGGCCCTGCGAGCGATCGCCCGCAACAAGCTGCGCTCCGCATTGACGGTGCTCGGAATCATCATCGGCGTTGCGGCCGTGATCGCGATGGTCGCGATCGGCGAGGGGGCATCTACGATGGTCCAGGATCAGGTTGCCTCCCTCGGCGACAGCGTCATCAACATCTTCCCGGGATCGTTCACCGGTCCCGGCGGACACCGGGGAGGAGCGGGGAGCGCCTCGACGCTGACGGAAGAGGATGCGCAAGCGGTCGCGACCCGCGTCCCCTCGATCAAGCTGGCCTCCCCCATCGCGAGGTCGGGCGGACAGATCGTTTACGGAAACCAGAACTGGGCGACTTCGATCTTCGGGACGGGGACCCAGTATCTCGATATTCGCCGCTGGGGCCTCAAAGCGGGCGGCAACTTCGGCGAATCCGCCGTGCGCGGGAGCGCGAAGGTCTGCATCCTTGGACAAACGGTCGTCGACAACCTCTTCGGCGGGGAGAACCCGGTCGGCGCGACGGTCCGCATCAACAAGATGCCGTTCACGGTGATCGGTGTCCTCGAGAAGAAGGGGCAGAACACCTGGGGGCAGGACCAGGATGACGTCGTGATGATGCCCTACACGACGACGATGAAGAAACTCTCGGGACAGACGAGACTCTCGATGATCCTCGCGTCCGCGAACTCGATGGCCGACATCCCGCAGGCCACGGAGGAGATCACGCAGCTTCTGCGCTCCCGGCACCGCCTGCCGCCGACTGCGGACGACGACTTCACCGTGCGGACGCAGCAGGACATCTCCGACATCGTCGGCTCAACGGCCCGTGTGATGAGGGTGCTTCTGGCGGCGATCGCGTCGGTGTCGCTTCTCGTCGGCGGGATCGGCATCATGAACATCATGCTCGTCTCCGTGACCGAGCGAACGAGGGAGATAGGCATCCGGATGGCGGTCGGGGCCAAGGGATGGCACATCCTGACGCAGTTCCTCTCCGAGGCCGTCGTGCTCGCGAGCATCGGCGGGCTGCTCGGAATCGCGGTCGGATTCACGGCCGCGCGACTCGTCGCCAAGTTCGCCCACTGGCCGATCCTGATCGCGCCGGAGGCGGTCGCCTTGGCGTTTCTCTTCGCCGCGGCGATAGGAATTTTCTTCGGTTACTGGCCCGCCCGAAAGGCCTCACGGCTCGATCCGATCGAAGCGCTCCGCTACGAGTAGCCGGCGAATCGACGCTTCCGCCCGAAGATGTGGATCGCCAAACGCACGAGACCGTACGAGACGAAGAGCAGAAGCGCGATCGTGGCCCCCGAGGGAAGGTCGAGGGCGTAGGAAACGAACATCCCTGCGACGACCGCCGCCAGTCCGATCAGCAGGGCCGCAACCTGGACCGAGGTGAAACGCCGCGCGATCAGTAGCGCGATCGCTCCGGGCATCACGAGGAGCGCCGACACAAGGATCGCTCCGACGATCTTCATCGCCGCCACGACGGCGATCGCGGTCAGGAGAAACAGCAGCATCCGCATCGCATCGACGGAGACCCCTTCGACCTTCGCCAGTTCCTCGTGGAAGGTGGCCGAGACGAGCGATCGCGCGAAGAGCAGGACGCACGCGAGCGTCGCGACCGCCGCGGCGAGGCTGAACGCCAAGTCCCCCGGGAGGACCGCGAGGATGTTCCCAAAGAGGAAGCTGAAGACATCCTGCGTGTAACGTTTCTGCAGGGAGAGACAGATCACGCCCAGCGCCATCGAAGCGGCGACCAACATCCCGATCGCGCTGTCTTCCGAGATCTCGCCCTTCCTCGTCCAAAGGGCGAGGACGATCGCGAGGATCCCGGCGAAGACGGCGCCGCCCATCGAAAGATTCAATCCGAGGAGCAGTGCCAGGGTCGCCCCGCCGAATGCCGCGTGGGAGAGCCCGTGACCGGCGAACGCCATTCTCCTGAGGACGATGTAGGGCGAAAGCAACCCGCACGAGAGCGCTGTCAGGAGACCGGCGGCCAACGCCCGGCGCAGAAACCCGAGGGCGAACCAATCGTGCAGCATCAGCGCGGGTGCTCCTCGGATGGCGGGGCCTGGGCGCAAGACTCGCTTCGCGCGTGACCGACCCGGGCCATCAGTGCCGGTGCTCCAGGAACAGCTTGTGGACGCCGTAAGCCTCCGCGAGAAGCCCCTCGTCCAGGGCGGAGGGCGATCCGCAGAAGTGGATCTTCCCCGCGACGCACACAACCTCGTCCGCGTGCG
Source organism: uncultured bacterium (assembly GCA_964575675.1). Lineage (GTDB taxonomy): Bacteria > Eisenbacteria > RBG-16-71-46 > CAIMUX01 > VGJL01 > CAZNRY01. The sequence continues at coordinate 4,366 of CAZNRY010000025.1, read as the reverse complement.
TGGATACGACCGAGAAATCGTGGCTGACCATCATCACGGTCAACTCGCGCTCGGCGCGGATCCGAACCAGAAGGTGTAGGAAGCTGTCCAGCGCCCTCGCGTCGACGCCGAGGGTCGGCTCGTCGAGAAGAAGCAGCCGCGGTTCGCGCACGAGCGCGCGCGAGAGAAAGAGGCGCTGCCGCTCTCCCCCGCTCAATACGCCGGCATGCGTGTTTGCGAGCGAGGCGAGGCCGAGATCCTCGATCACCTGGTCGACCCGCAGCTTCCCGGCCTTCCCCGATCCCGGGGGCAATCCCATCGCGACCACCTCCCGCACGAGCGCGGGGAAGCGGAAATCGAAGCTGGGCGCCTGGGGCAGAAACCCGAGCGCGCGGCTCCGTCCCGGAGGCAACCCCAGCACGCGCACCGTCCCCCGATCGAACTTCTCGAGGCCGGTCAGCGTCCTCAGCAGCGTCGTCTTCCCGCCGCCGTTCGGACCGATGATCCCCAGAAACCGGCCGCGTTGCAGGGTGAGGTCGATCCCGTTCAGGATTTCGACCCCGCCGCGCGCGACGTGGAGATCGCGGACCTCCACCGCGAGATCGGCTGCGCCGTCCGAGCCTGCCGGACCGAAGCCCCTGCCCGAGACGGTTGGATCGGCCGCGCGGTCCATGCCCGTCGGGTCAGGGATCGGGCGGGACGCGGTGGAATCGGAAGGGTCTCTCAAGGCTTTCCCTTCTCCTCTCCAAGAGAGCGCGCGAGCGCGTCCAGTATCGCGGTGAAGAACTCCTCATAGGTCTTTCGACCAGGCGTGCCGCCTATCAGATCGATCTCGATCACCGGCACGCCGCTCTCCCTTCCCATCACCTCGGCGAGACGGGCTGAAAACTGCGGTTCGGAGAATATCGCGCGGGCGCCCGACCGGCGGATCCTGTCGAGGATCTCCTTCATCCACTTCGGAGACGGCTCGCGCCCCGCGAACGGTTCGAGGACCGCGATCTGCCGCAGGCCATAGCGGGTGACCAGATGATTGAGTCCACCGTGGTATGCGACGAAGGGGACATCGCGCAGGGGAGAGAGCCTCCCCTCGGCCAACCGATCGAGCTTCTCGAGCTTCTTGCGCAGATCAGCGGCTCGGGCGCGGAGAAGATCGGCCTGCTCGGGGCGCAGCGACGCAAGGATCTCCCCGATGTTCGTGGCCATCACGGCGGCCTTTCGCGGGTCGAGCCAGACGTGAGGATCCCCTTCCCGATCCTCGGCATCGGCCGGGGGTTCGGGGCCGGGCAGCCCGTACCCCAGTCGCTCGATCCGCGCCTTCGGGTTCGCGCCCCGGGCCAGGTTCTCGGCCCAGCCGTCCAGCAGACGGCCGACTACGAGATGAACCTCGGCTCGAGAAATCGCGCGGACCGCGTCGGGTCCCGGCTCGAATCCATGAGGAGATGCTCCGGGCGGCAGGAGGACGCGGACGTCGGCCAACTCCCCCCCCACCTCTTGCGCAAGGGCGGCGACGGGGGGAATCGATGCGATGACCCGGATCGGACCGGTCGCCGGCGCGGGGGGAACGGACGCGGGAACCGGGGCGACCATGACCAGGACCAGGGCGAGGCAGACCCAGAGCGGTCGTTTGACCGGGTTGTTCATGATCCGAAAGCTACCCCTCCCGGGAACGGCTTGCAACCGAAGGGGATGCGGGAAATGTGCCGTTCGACGCTTTTTCCGGGAACCCGATGGCCGTTCCCCTGTATATCGCTCTGTTGGAAGCGATCGAGCCCATCGCTTCCCCCGTTAACAAGGCCTCGTGGCTGGTCCTCACGGGTTGCGATTCTGAAGGGGCTAGGATCTGCCTCATGTAGGTCCGTGGCCCCTCCGACCCCCGGTCGAACCAGCTCGAGTTTCCCCCGACCGCCCTGGTGCGAGCCTCCCCTTGCACTAGGGCGGTGCCCTTTGCCCCCTCCCGGCCGGATCACCGGCGACCCTGCGGGATGATATCCTCCACTGAGCCGTCCGCTTCGACTGCGAGGAGGTGCCTTGAGCCAACGCCCTCGCCGGCCGAGCCGCGTGGTTCGTGTCGGCGATCTGTTGATCGGTGGAGACCATCCGGTCCTCATTCAGTCGATGACGGTGACGGATACTCTGGACACCCCCTCGGTCGTCGAAGAGATCGCCGGCCTCGCGGCGGCAGGCTGTCCGCTCGTCCGCGTTACCGTCCCCCACCTGAAGGCGGCCGAGAACCTTCCCGCGATTCGGGAGGGGCTGCGGCGTAGAGGTCTCTCCATCCCACTCGTGGCCGACATCCACTTCACGCCGGCGGCCGCCCTCCTCGCCGCCGAGCATGTCGAGAAGGTGCGGATAAACCCGGGCAACTACGCCGACAGCAAGCGATTCTCGGTGCGCGAGTACACGGATGCCGAGTACCGCGACGAGATCGAGCGGATCCGGGAGCGGGTCACGCCCCTGATCGAACGCCTGAAGGCGAGCGGCGGGGCCCTCAGAGTCGGGACGAACCACGGCTCGCTGAGCGACCGGATCCTGAACCGCTATGGCGACACGCCGGAGGGGATGGTCGAATCGGCGCTCGAGTTCGTCCGCATCTGCGAATCGCTCGGCTACCGCGACATCGTTCTCTCGATGAAGTCCTCGATCCCATCGGTCATGATCGCCGCCAACCGCCTGCTCGTCCGGCGGATGTCCGCGGAGGAGATGGATTACCCGATCCACCTCGGCGTAACGGAAGCGGGCGCCGGGCTCGATGGGCGCGTGAAGAGCGCGATCGGAATCGGCGCGCTCCTGCTCGAGGGGATCGGCGACACGATCCGCGTCTCGCTGACCGAGGATTCCGTCCACGAGATTGAAGCCTGCCGCAGAATCTTGGACGCGGTGGAGCGCGAGAGCGCACCGGCGGGCGGCGGATGGCGGACACCGCCAGAGTCCGCCCCGGAACGCCGCGAATCGCGAAGGCTGCTGCTGGGATCGCTTGCAGTCGGAGGAGGCGCGCCGCCTCGCGTGGAGGCCCGCCTCGACCACGCGCCGTGGGCTCCGGGCGGGCCCGAGGCCGCCATCGCTGCGGCGAAGGGACGCATGAAAGCCGCCGATCCCGCCGCCCCGCGGGCCGTCGCGGAAGTCCTGAGCCTCGAGGTCCCGCCCACCGGGCAACCGAGTGCCCGGCTCGAGTCGTTCTCTAGCTTCGCGGAGGAGCTGCGGCGGAGTTTCCCCGATCTGCCGCTCCTGCTCGAGTTCGATCTTCGTTTCCCGGGCGAGATCCACGCGCTCGAGCCATTCCTGCTCTGGGCGACGGGCATCGGCGCGCGCATCCAAGCATCCGACGGGCGGGGACGCGACCGTCTGGCTCTGCTCGCGCGCCTTCTCGCGCGCCGGAAGAAGCCGCTCCGCATCCGGCTCGAGACCGACGGGGCGACGGACGGCCTCGACGCCGCGGCGGCCGATCTCGCGGCGTGGCCCGTGAGCGCAGGGAAGCGCGCCGTCGAGGCGGCGAGAATCTGCCTCGAGGAGGGATGCGACGACGTCTCTTTCCTAGTGGCGGGCAGCATGTGCGCCCGCACGGCGCGAGAGGTCGCGCGCGCGCTGGACGCGCACGAGGGCACGATGGGGATCCCGATCTTTCTCGAGCTTTCCGACGATCCGTTCCACGCGGCCGTCATCGCCGGGGGACTTCTTCTCGACGGCATCGGCGATGGACTCTGCATGCTCCCCGCGATCGAACGGGACACTGCGGCCCCGGGCGCGCCGCGATGGGACCCCGTCGGACTCGCGTATGCGATCCTTCAAGGATCCAGGCTGCGACTGACCAGGGCCGAGTTCATCGCCTGCCCATCCTGCGGGCGGACGCAGTTCGACCTTCAGACAACCACCCAGAGAATCCAGCAGAAGACCGCCCACCTGGTCGGGGTCAAGATCGCGATCATGGGATGCGTCGTGAACGGACCGGGCGAGATGGCCGATGCTGATTTCGGTTACGTGGGCAGCGCGCCGGGCAAGATCGATCTCTACGTCGGACGGACCCGCGTCCGCCAGGCCATTCCCGAAGCCGAGGCCGACCGGCGTTTGATCGACCTGATCCGCGAGCGCGGGATGTGGATCGACCCTGAAGCGGAGGGCGTGTGAGCGAGCAGGAAGAGCGATTGCGATTCATCGAGCCGGACGGTTCGAACCGGGAAGAGATTCGCCGTCTCGGCTACCGGTTTGTCGACCTCTTGGTCGACGCGGCGAGCCGCGCCGGCGCGCGTCCCCCCGTCCCCGACGAGTTGCCGAACCCCGAACTGCTGAGCAACCCCTACAACCCGCCCGCGGCCGGCCGCCACCCGGACGATCCGCCGCAGGTTGCGGAAGGTCAGATCCCGGACCGGGTCCTGAATCCCGCTCATCCGGG
>CAZNRY010000024.1:0-30030 GCA_964575675.1 uncultured bacterium | reverse complement strand
CGACTTCGAACGCGACGACCTCCTCTCGAAGGGGATGCGGTCGAACCGGCCGACCGGTTCCACGGGCGACTACCGCTACCTCTTCAGCGCGGGGCCGTTCAGTGAACTGGCTCCGGGGGAGATCCTGACCCTGCAGACCGCGTTCGTGATCGGATTGGGCAAGCGGGCGATGTTGATCAACGCGGTCAACGCTCAACGGATCTACAACGGCGCGTGGCGCGATGTCGACAATGACCCGACGACCGGTCGCAATGGGAAGGAAACCTGCCTCTTCGTACTCGATCCGACGGAGCCTCTGATCTGGCGGGACCCGTGCGACAGCCTGAACCCGCAGCAGATGCAGATCAAGGACACCGTCTGCCTGCCGGAAAACTACGTGGACGACGATTGCAACTGCTGCACTCCCCTCTTTCAGAACAACGAGGAGGCGGCAGTCCAGGGGTACGAGACGCTGATCCACTGGGTCGGGACGGTGGCGCCGCCCCCGCCGGGGACGAACATCGATCCGCAGACGGATCCTTCGCTCCACGTGACCGCCCCCGGAGGGGACAAGAAGGTCATTCTAGAGTGGGACAATCTCTCCGAGCTCTCGGCCGACCCGATCCAGCGAAAGATCCTTTTCACGGGCTACCGAGTCTGGCGCGTGGAGGGATGGCGCCGCCCGGTTGGCTCAACGGGACCGAGCCCGAACGATTGGCAGCTCATCGCCGACATCAGCAGGCGGCCGCTCGATGGTTACGGGACCGCCAGTCCCTCCTACATCAAGAGATTCCTTTGTCTGCCGGGGCCTCCGTGCTACGGACCTGATTCGACGAAACTGATCACGACGGGATCGATCATCGCGGAGGAGGACAGCCTCTGGTTCTATCCTGCCGGGCACTACCGCCTCGACGACACGCTGGGGTTGAAGAACGGGATGATCTACTTCTACGACGTGACCGCCTACAGTGCGTGGACCGACACGACCGAGGACTCCAACGGCAATCCACGCTACCAGAACCAAGAGCTGGCCGGCCGGCCGACGGCGACCGAACGCGACGCGGTCATTCCGCAATGGGAAGCCACGACGGGCGCCGGCGGAGATGTCTATGTGGTGCCGAACCCCTACATCCGGGGCGGACAGCCGTCCGGCTGGGATCTGACTCCATCCGACAGCGACCCGACGGGCACGAAGATCGCCTTCGCAAACCTGCCCCGGGCAGACTGCACGGTGAAGATATTCACACTCGCCGGCGATCTGGTCCAGACGCTGAAGAACGGTGACTGGAAGAGCGGCAATGGAACGGTCTTCTGGAATCTGATCTCGCGGAATGGACAGGACATCGTCAGCGGCGTCTACCTGTACTCGGTCGAGTGCACGGATTGCGCCCGCGAGGTCAAGGGCTGCGGTGACCGGAAGGTCGGCCGCTTCACGATCATCCGGTAAGGGGGACGGGCGATGAAAGGGCAGAGGAAGATCGGGAGGCCTCCCATGAAATGGGGTGTGTTGCTGTTGGTGATGCTCATTGTGTTGCCGTCTCTGGCCGGAGCAGCCCAGTCGTTCGAGAAGGTCGGGACGATCGGCGGGCAGTTCCTGAAGATCGGGGTGGGGGCCCGCGCCACCGCGATGGGGTCGGCCTTCGTCTCCGTCGCGGATGATGCATCCGCGATCTACTGGAATCCCGCCGGAGTGGCCCGGATCCAGAAAAATGTCGTGAGTGTCAACCATGCGGCGTGGCTGGCGCAGATTTCCTTTACGCAGGCCGCCTACGTGTTCCACGTCGGCTTCCTGCCCGGGACCTTCGCCGTCAACGCGCGGAGCCTCTACATGGACTCCCAGCCCGTACGGACCGTTTACCGCCCGGACGGGGAGGGGAAGAGCTTCGATGCGGGGGACGTGGCATTCGGCGTTACCTACGCCCGCTCGCTGACCGACAAGTTCTCCGCCGGGCTGACGGCGAACTACATTCAGTCGACACTGGCGACTTATTCAGCGTCGGCATACACCTTCGACTTCGGAACCCTGTACGACACCGGATACCGGTCGCTGCGGATCGGGATGTCAATTCAGAACATTGGATCGGACATGAAGTTCATCGAGGACACCATCAAGATGCCGGCGGTCTTCAGGGTCGGCATGTCGATGAGTCTCTATGAGGACGCGACCTGGCGCGTGATGTCCTCCGGGGAATTCAGCCATCCGCCCGACAACAACGAGCGGGCCAACTGGGGCGCCGAGGTCGGATTCAAGGAATTTGCCTTCGGCCGGGCTGGGTACGCCTTCAACTACGATCTTGAGGGATTCTCCGCGGGACTCGGGTTCAAGGTGCCCTCGAGCCTCAACTCCGAGGCGGCGGTTGACTATTCCTATGTCGCCATGAGCAGTCTGGACGGAGTGCATCGCGTCTCAATCGATTTCCGCTTCTAGTCTGCGGGCGATTCCCCGAGCCAAGGGAGGTCATCCAGCCGGCAGCCGCGAGGGCGCAAAAAGACCCGCCCTGGGTCCGCCCACGCGGCTGCCGGTCTGATGGGCAGGAAGATCGCGGAGGATTCTCCCATGCTTTCGATCTGGCCAGCCGTTCTCCTCGCCGGCCTCCTCCCCTTCGGGGGTGACGAGGAGGCGAGACCGTTTCCCGTGGAGGCGCGGGGGGACATCCGCTTCAAGATGGACGCGGCGCGCTTCCGTCGCGACTCGACCGCGCCGCTCGACCTCTACATCGCGATCCCCGTCGCGCCGCTCACTGCGAGCCCCGATTCAGCAGGGTTCGCGCAGTTGTCGCTCGCCCTGACCTTCAAGAACGGGGAGGGGGAAGAGATTGGCCGGGTGGAGGAGACCTCGTGGGTGCCGCTCGCCTCTTCCGGGGATGGCGGGGCCGGGCTTTCGGCGACGCGCCTGCTGACTCTGCGACCTGCGACTCCGGGAATGACACGGCAGGTTCGCCTGCGGGTCGAGGATCTGAACGGGCGCAAGAGGGGCATCGTGGATCGCGCGCGAAAGAAGAAGCCGTGGGGGGAAGCGATCGGGCGGTTTGTCGGTGATCCGCTTCCCTTCGGTCTGTCCGATGCAGCCTTCGCCTGGGATCTTGATCGATCCGAGGCAAAGGCCGATGCGCCCGTCAGAATGCGGCTGATTCCAAACCCGAGTCGATTCTACGGTCTCTATCACACCTCCCTGCTCTTCTACATCGAACGGTACGAGACCGGTCGGACCCTGTTGCGCTACCGCATTCTTCGCGTCTCGGACAATCGGGTCGTCGCATCGGGTGCGGACAGCGCGGGGGGCTCATCCGGCGAGGCGCAGGCGTTTCTCCTGGCCGAGGACCTGTCGAGCATCCCGGCGGGACTTTATCGCCTCGAGGTGCAGAGTGCGGGGGGCGACAGCTGTGCCAGCGGGGGAGACTTCCAGGTCCTCTGGGAAACCGCGTCGTGGACCCGGGACGAGAAGGCACTGCTCGAGGAAGCATTCGTCCTTCTCCCGCCGACGGAGTACGAGCGGCTGCGGGAGATGTCGCGGGGGGAGATCGAGGTCTACATGCGGGAGCTCTGGGGGCGGAACGACCCCAACACGGCGACCGGAGTGAACGAGCTCCATGACCGATTCGTCGAACGGGTCGAACACGCCGACCGGTTCTATGTGACCGCGCTTCGCCGCGGCATGCTGTCGGACCGGGGGAGGGTCTACATCCGTTTCGGTCCGCCCGATGAGGTCACGAAGGAGTTGAACCCGCAGGACCAGAACCTGATCGCGAACGTACTGCCCTCGGAAACGGTAGGCGATTCGTACAACCAGGTGCGGGGGATCCAAAGGAGGAATCCCCGGGACGACCGAGCTTACGAGATCTGGACGTATCAGGTTCGCGGAGATCCCCTGTTCCCCGACTTGGAAATAGGAACGCAGCGGACGGGATTGAAGTTCATCTTCGTCGACGATCTCGGCTACGGCGACATGCGTTTGGTCTACACGAACCTCTCCGGAGCGTTCTAGACCGGTTTGACTTCGGCTGAGAAGCGAGCACGCGCGCCGCGAGGCAAGCTTCTCAGATCTACTCAAACTGGTCTAACGGTCCACTCGCGCGAGGGAAAACGGAGGAGGCAGATGAGCAAGATGACACTGCGGGACCTTGACGTCGCTGGCCGCCGGGTGCTGGTCCGCGTCGATTTCAACGTTCCCCTCAAGGACGGTAGGATCAGCGACGACACGCGGATCCGGGCGAGCCTGCCGACGATTCTGCACTTGCGAGAGCACGGGGCGCGGACGATTCTGATGTCCCATCTGGGACGTCCCAAGAAGGGGCCGGACCCTTCCCAGAGCCTTGCTCCGGCGGCGGCGCGACTGTCGGAGCTCCTCGGCTCGGTGGTGGCGTTCGCCCCGGATTGCGTCGGCGCGCCGGCGGAAGGTGCGGTCTTGGGCCTTGCCCCCGGCGGGATTCTCATCCTCGAGAACCTGCGATTCCATCCCGAGGAGGAAGGGAACGATCCCGCCTTCGCCGCGCGGCTCGCCTCGCTGGGGGATTGCTACGTGAACGATGCCTTCGGCTCCGCGCACCGAGCGCACGCCTCGACGGAGGGGGTCACGCGCTTCCTGTCTCCCTGCGTTGCCGGGTTCCTGATGGAGAAGGAGCTTACCTCGCTCGGGAATGCGCTCGACAAGCCGAGGCGTCCGTTCGTTGCACTCCTGGGAGGCGCGAAGATCTCGGGCAAGATCGACGTGATCGAGAATCTCCTCCCGAGGGTCGATTCGCTTCTGATCGGAGGGGCGATGACCTTCACGTTCCTCCGGGCTCAGGGGATGAGCACGGGCCGCTCGCTCGTCGAGGAGGATCGCGTCCCGCTCGCCGCGGCCATTCTGCGGAAGGCAAGTGAGGCGAAGGTCGATCTGCGCCTACCCGTCGACCTGCGTGTCTCGGCCGGCGCGGACGGAAGCGATGCGGGGCACGTGGTCGGGAGTGATCGGATCCCCCCGGAAGAGATGGGTGTGGACATCGGCCCGGAGACGATCAAGGCCTACGAGGCCGTTCTCCGCGCTGCGCGCACCGTTCTTTGGAATGGTCCGATGGGAATCTTCGAGATAGCGCCTTTCGCCGAGGGGACGATTCGAATCGCCCATGCGCTCGCCGAGGCGACCAAGAGCGGAGCGACGACCGTCGTCGGGGGGGGCGATTCCGCTGCGGCGATCGTCCAGGCCGGTCTCGAGAACGCAGTCAGCCATGTTTCGACCGGCGGAGGCGCCTCGTTGGAGTTCCTTGAGGGGAAGACACTCCCAGGCGTCGCCGCGTTGACCGATCGGGGGGATGATCCTCGATGAGAGCGTTGATCGCGGGAAACTGGAAGATGAACGGCGCGCTCGGGGAGACGAGGAGTCTCCTCGGGGAGATCGTCGAGGGACTCGGGGATGCGGCGGCGCGCGTCGATATGCTCGTTTGTCCCCCATTCACGGGATTGGCCGCTGCGTCCGAGTTTCTACGGGCGGCCCGCTCTACGATCATGGTGGGGGGTCAAGATCTTCATTGGGAGGGACGCGGCGCGTACACGGGGGAGATCTCGGCCGCGATGCTGACCGATGCCGGCGCCCGCTACGTCCTCGTCGGTCACTCGGAGCGGCGGACGCTTTTCGGAGAGGCGGGCGAAACTCTTCTCAGGAAGCTGCGGGCCGCCTTGAGGGGGAATCTGATCCCGATCCTCTGTATCGGAGAGAGCCTCGCAGACCGCGAGGGCGGACGCACCGAGTCGGTCCTGTCGGCCCAACTCGAAGAGACGCTTCTCCAGCTTTCCGAGGAGGAGTCGGCGGGGGTCGAGTTGGCATATGAACCGGTATGGGCGATCGGCACGGGACGCACGGCGACCCCTGAGCAGGCCGAGGAAGCCCACCGTCAGATACGGGCGCGAATCTCGGCCGCGCACGGTGCGAGCCGCGCCGGGTCGACGAGAATTCTCTATGGGGGAAGCGTGAACGGCGAAAACGCCGCCTCCCTCCTTTGCCGGCCCGGAGTCGACGGCGCGCTCGTGGGCGGGGCGAGTCTGAAGGCACGGGAGTTCTTGGCGATCGCTCGAGCAGGGTTCAACTCCTCCGCAGCATAGCGCTCCCCTCGTGAGGGTTGTTTCCCCAGGGCGGCCCGGGCGGAGGTTGCGAGGGCGCTGCCGGGGAGCAGGCTCGGGGACTTGACGGCGGGAGGGGTTGCAGGGTAGCGTCTTAGTTTGCTGATTGCCGAAAGGTGGGTCTTCATGCTTTACGGGATTTTTCTGGTTCTGCATATCGTGGTCTCCGGCCTTCTGATGGCGGTCGTCCTCATGCAGTCGGGGCGGGGTGGCGGCCTGGCCGGAGCGTTCGGCGGAGGGGGAGGGAACCAGACGCTTTTTGGCGCCCGCGGCGCCACTACGTTTCTGACCAAGGCGACCTGGGTTCTGGGCGGGGGTTTCATGGTTACGAGCCTGATTCTGGCCTTGGCCATCGGCAACCGGCAGATGTCGACAAAGGCGAGAAGCGTTCTGCAGGAGAACCCCCCGATCTCGGCTCCTGCCACCCCCGGGACCGGTTCTTCCTTGCCGTCCCCGGCCGGACCGGGAGAGCCCGCGACGCGCTAGGATCGAGTATCGCCGACAGGATCTCTTCCTCGTCCGCGGAGGTGGTGGAATTGGTAGACACGTACGTTTGAGGGGCGTATGGGGCAACCCGTGCGGGTTCAAGTCCCGCCCTCCGCAAGCGACGGGCTCCACGCATGATCGTGGAGCCCGTCTTCGATTCCTTCCCTACAGCCCCGTGCGGGTCGTGCCGATCATGGCAATGGGGGGCGACTCTGGGAGGAGGGAATCGATTGTCGATTGCAGGGTGCCATCTCATTCTGGTGGACGACAACCTGGAGATCCTGAGCACCTTCAGCGATCTCCTCGAGGCAGCGGGCTATCGGGTTACGTCGTGCGCGGGCGGGCTCTCGGCCTTGCTGCGAATCGGCCTCGACCGGCCCGATGTTGTGATCCTTGACCTGAAGCTGAACGACATCTCGGGCTTCGACGTCTACCGGACGTTGAAGGACGCTCCAGAGACCGCGGACCTGCCGGTCCTGTTCGTCTCGGGTGTCTTCCTTGATCAGGAACTCCTCAGGGACCGCGTGAATGACCCGGACGCGAGGCTGCTCTTGAAGCCCGTGCCAGAGGAGGACCTGCTCGCGGAAATCGAATCAGCGCGCGCCACCGCCAAGAACCGCCGTCCGCGGGCGGCCTAGGGTTCTTCGCCCGGTCCGCGATCGACGGGGCCTCCTTCCTGCGGTCTCCTCCAGCCGCTCCCGCTCCTCCCCTGACGAACCGTACCTTGCTTGGCGTCAATCCTCCTGGTTTGCTCACACGGATGGATCGGAAGCAAACGAGAACCGCGAGGGATGGGAGTCAAGGCGGCCGGGCGACCGCAGGTCGACTTGGTTCGGTCGCCTTGCTGGTCTTTATCGCCGCGATCTGGGGGGCGACATTCCCGCTCGTTCGCGACGGGATCGCCGGCGTGGCCACCCTGCCATTTCTCCAGATTCGATTCCTGGTGGCCGCGGGGATTCTCGTCCCGGCGGCAGTGGCGCGCGGGGGCTTTTCGCGGATGATCCACCCCCGATGCCTTGCTCCCGGAGCCTTGTTGGCGGTGGGGTACGTCCTTCAGACGGAAGGGCTCCGCACGACGAGTCCTTCGATTTCCGCATTCCTCACCGGCACGAGCGTCGTGATTGTTCCGATCGTCGGAACGCTCCTCCGGTGGGAGAAGGGGAGCGCCTGGAGGTGGGGCGCGGTCGTCCTCGCGTTGGCGGGGATCTTTCTCTTGCAGGGAGCGAGGTTGCCGGATCGATGGAACTCCGGTGAAACCGCAACACTCCTCTGCGCCGTCGCCTTCGCCGGGCAGATACTCCTGATCGGCAGGCTTGCGCCGGGCGCGGGCGATCCCCTGTCCTTCGCCGCGGGCCAGATCCTGGTGGCGGCGATCGTCCTCTTGGTGGCGGGGCTGATCCGGGGCGAGCTTTTGGTGTCGGCGCGGATCACATCGAGTGCGGGGTTCGCCGCCCTCCTCACGGGGGTCGCGGCGACTGCATTCGCGTTCTTTGCGCAAACCTGGGCGCAGCGAAGGGTCACGGCGAGTGCGGTGGCGATCTGTTTCGCGAGCGAGCCGGTGTTCGCCGGTCTCGTGTCCGTCCTGTTCTACGGCGATCGGCTATCCTCCGTCGCATGGGCCGGGGCGCTGTGCGTCACGGTTGCGATGTCGATCGTGGCGTTCGATCCGGCCGGCCGCGCTGGAGAAGCTCTGCGACGGGGCTGACGCATTGAGCCAGGGCGGGAGCTCTGCTAGATTCGATGGGTGAAAGAGGGACCGATGAGCGCTGCCCTGTTCCATCATCCCGGGATCATGAAGTTCTCCTACGGGGCGGACCATCCCTTCCAGATCGAGCGCATCGACGATTTGCTCCGGGTTTGTCATGCGCTGGAGCTTCTGCCGCGAGGAGAGTCGCCGGCGGCCTTTCCGCCCGCCTCGCGGGAAGAGGTCGAACGGTTCCATTCCCCTTCCTACCTTGATGCTCTCGCGATGGCCATGGAGCTTCCGCCCCGCGAGCTTCTTCCTTGGGGGCTCGGGACGAGCGACAATCCGGTGTTTTGGGGGTTGTGGGATGCCTGTCTCCTCACGGTGGGGGGGAGTCTCGCCGCCGCGCGTTGGGTGATCGAAGGGCTGCGGAGCGGGGAAGCCCGGCGCGCGTTCCACCCCGCGGGCGGGCTGCACCATGCCCATCGCCAGCGCGCGAGCGGTTTCTGCTACGTCAACGACGTGGTCCTCGCCATTCAGGAGCTATTGGCGGCGGACCTCAGGGTTTTGTATGTCGACGTCGACGCGCACCACGGCGACGGCGTGCAAGAGGCCTTCTATGCGACGGATCGCGTCTTGACCGTCTCGATCCATCAAGATGGTCGAACGCTCTTCCCGGGGACCGGTTTCGTCCACGAGACCGGCAGTGGGGAGGGGACAGGGTTTTCGGTGAACGTCCCCCTCTGGCCGGGCTCCGGGGATCCGATTTACGACCTCCTCATCGAGGAGATCCTCGAGCCCGCACGGGCGGGATTCCGGCCGGATGCGATCGTCACCGAGATCGGGGTGGATAGTCTGGCGGGAGATCCGCTCGCGCAACTCGAATGGAGTCTCCGCGGCCTCGACCGCTTCCTTGGGTGGGTGGTTGGAACAGCAACCCCGTGGATCGCCGTCGGGGGGGGCGGCTACAAGCGCTGGAATGTTGTTCGCGGGTGGTGCCTGACCTGGGCGCGCATGCTCGGGGAGACCATTCCCTCGAATCGCCCCTCCGAAGACGGTCGGGGGAGTCTGCCGGGGTCGTGGCCGATCTCCTTCTGGACGGAAGAGGAAGCCGCTCCCGGCGTCGAGCCCGAGGCCTGTATGCGGCAGTATCGCGAGGTGCGATCGATCCTCGATGGCCTCGTACTCGAGCGGATGAGGGGTTGACGATGCCGTATGACGGGGCGTTGATGCGCGTGGAGGGGCTCCGGATTCGGAGCAGGCTGCTCGTCGCCTTCCTCGGGCTCGCGCTCGGCCTCGTCGTCGGCACGACCTTCTTGATCGAGAAGCAGGCGCGAGCGAGCCTCGAGGCGGAACTTGCCGCTCGCCTGGAGGCGGTCGCTGCCGCGGCATCGACCCAGATCGATCCGTCCCTGATCGCGGCGACGTTCTCTCTCGGAGCGGGGCCTGAAAGTGGTGTCAGGACCCGGGCCCGCTTGGTCGAGCGCCTCATGCAGCTTCAGGGGGCGACCGGCGTGAGGCGAATCTACCTGCTCGACCTCGAAGGACGCGACCAACTCGATACTGATCCGCACGCGGTCCCAGGAGCCGAACTGCCCCAAGCGCGCGTCCACAGACGGATGCTCGACCAGGCCGCTGGCGGGAAGCCCGTGAGCTCGCCGCTCTTCCGGGATCCTCAGGGCGAGCTCCGCAAGACGGGCTACGCCCCGCTCCTCGTTCGCGGCCAGGTCCTCGGTTTCGTGGGAATCGAAGCGGACGCGGCCTTCCTTCGCGAAATCGGCGCTCTGCGAAAGAGGATCCTGCTGGTGGGCGCGGTCGGCTTCGCCCTGGCGGCCATCCTGAGCATCGGATTGGCGCGAGGCCTGACGCGGCCCATCGGGGAGTTGGTCGCCGCGGCGCGGACGATGGGCGGCGGGGATCTCGATTCGCCGATTCCCGTCGGCCGCCCCGACGAGATCGGCTTCCTTGCGCGAACGTTGGACGAGGCTCGGGGGCGGCTGGCCGAGCGCGACCGCACGCTGCGCGCGATGGTTGCAGGGATCGCACACGAGGTTCGCAATCCCCTGGGCGGAATCCAGATCTATGCGGAGCTGCTCGAGAACGATGCGACCCTGACCGGGTGGCAGCGCGAACGAGTCCGGAAAGTTCTTCATGAGATCCGCCGGCTGGGCGAGATCGTGGAGGAGTTCCTCGCCTACGCGAGACCCCAGGCCCCGGAGCGACAGGCTTTCGACCCTGCGGGCATCGTCGGCGAGGCGGTCGACCTTCTGGCGGGGATTGTCGCCGAGCAGGGGGTGGACGTCACGATCCACCCCCCCGAGCGGGCGACAGGGGTGGTCGCCGATCCCGGCCAGTTGCGGCAGATCCTGTTGAACCTCGTCCGCAATGCGCTGGAGGCTGCGCCGCGCGGATCGAATATCGCGGTGGCGTGGGAAACCCAAGGGCCGACAGTCGCCCTCTGGGTGGAGGATCGCGGACCGGGGATCCCCTCCGAACAACGCGAACGGGTCTTTGAGCCCTTCTTCACGACGAAGGCCGAGGGGGCGGGACTCGGTCTGTCGATCGTGCGCCACCTGGCGGAGCAGAACGGGGCGAGGATCAATCACGAGCGTCCCCATGGCGGCGGATGCCGGTTCACCCTGCGGATGGAAACCCCGAAGGAGGGAGACCGAGTTGCCTAGGAGGGTTCTGGTTGTGGAGGACCAGCAGGTTCTCCGAGAGGGAATCGTCGAGGCGCTTCGGGAGGCCGGCTTCGAGGTGTCCGGAGCCGGCGGCGTACAGGAGGCGCTGCGTCTCTTCCAGCTCGACCCGGCCGACGCCGTGGTGACGGATCTGAGGATGGAGGAACCCGACTCGGGTCTGAAGTTGCTCGAGAGGTTGAAGGGACTCCAGCCGCTGACCGAGGTCCTGCTCGTGACCGCCTACGGAACGGTCGAGCACGCGGTGGCCGCGATGAAGGCAGGGGCGTCCGACTTTCTCGTCAAGCCGGTCAACCTTGCGCATCTGATCGAGAAGATCCACGCCATCCTCAGGATTCGAGCCGACAGGGAGGCGCTCGAGCGCGAGAGGGAGCGATCTCTCTATCTCCAGGAGGAGATCGACGAGCGATTCAACGACGGCGAGATCATTGGCCGCAGCCAGCGGATGCAGGAGCTGTACGCGCGGATCATCAAGGTCGCCGGGACCCCAAGCTCGGTTCTCGTCACGGGGGAGAGTGGTACGGGAAAGGAACTCGTGGCCCGCGCGATCCACCGCCTTTCGAGCCGTAAGAATGGACCTTTCATCCGAGTCAACTGCGGTGCGTTGGCCGAGGGGGTGCTGGAAAGCGAGCTGTTCGGCCACGAAAAGGGCGCGTTCACGGGAGCCGTGCGCCAACGCCGCGGCCGCTTCGAGCTGGCCGACGGCGGGACGCTCTTCCTCGACGAGATCGGAGAGATCTCTCCGGCGACGCAGGTGAAACTCCTTCGCGTTCTGCAGGACAGGACGTTCGAACGCGTCGGCGGTGAGAAAACGATCAGCGTCGACGTGAGGCTGGTCGCGGCCACGAACCGGGATCTCAAGCGCGCCGTGCAGGACGGGATCTTCCGCGAGGATCTCTTCTATCGTCTCCACGTGATCCCGATCGAGCTTCCCGCGCTTCGGGAGCGGCGCGAAGATGTCGTGCTGCTCTGCGAGCACTTCCTCGATCGCCTGTCGCGGCGAATGACGAGAAATCGCCCTTCCCTGGCCCCGGGGGCACTAAAATTGCTTGAGCAGTACGACTGGCCTGGGAATGTCCGCGAGTTGGAAAACGTCTTGGAGCGGGCGTTCGTCCTCTGCGAAGGGGGGGAGATCCGGGTCGAAGATCTTCCCTTCGGCACGCTGGCCGATAACCAACCCCAGTGGTTGCCGGCGGGTGTGGTTCCTCTGCGCGAGGCGGTTGAACTGCTTGAGCGGGAACTACTTCGGCGTGCGATGGAGGAGTCGCGCGGCGTGAAGCTCGAGGCGGCTCGGAAGCTGGGGCTGAAGCCCAGCGTGCTTTATTACAAGCTGGAGAAGTATGGGCTGTCGACCTCACAGACGGGAACCGGCGGGGATGGCGAGGAACCGTTCTAGCGTGCTTCAATTGCTCGGATTTCTGATAGTTGCCCTCGGAATCCTGACGGGCGCCGCCAGTGCGGCGCCCCTCGATGATGCCCTGGGGCGGCTCGATCGACTCGAGCGGCAGAGGACCGATCTCTTGAGCGAGGCCGATTCTCTCGGCCGGCTTCTGCAGTCTCTTTCTTCCGACAAGGGCGTAGCGGCGAAAGAGATTCTTCGGCAGGCCGAACGACTGGGGAAGCGATCCTCCGAGGTCGATGTCGAGATCTTGCTGGGCCGCGAGGCGTGCCGTACCCTCGCGCTGCAGGAGCTGGAGATGTTGCGCGCCGGCGCTGGTTCCGGAGGGGGCGACGCCGCGCGGGAGTTCTCGGTGCTCGGGGTCCTGGAAGGGCGTCTCGCCGACCGTATCGGCAACGAGCTGGTTCTCGTCCAGCCCGACAGTCTGGATGGTTACGAGACCCTGCTGGACAAACAGGCCTACCTCCAAGACCTCAGGGACCGGGTTACGGCACTGGATCGCCGCCTCGCCGAGCGGGCCGAACGGGTGCGGCGCGAGCGTGCGATCCGAGAGGCGAGCGCAGGATTCACCGATGAGACGAGGTTCCTCGATGAAGGAGGACGTGTCGGTTCGGACGAGACGGTACGCTTGCGCGGCACTCCTCCCGCGGAGAGTGGCGGCGGAGGCGCGGCGAGGGCCGCCCCCGCGGGAAGCGACGGTGCTGTCGCGGGGGAGGGGGACGCCTATCTCTCGCCCGGTCTGGAGTCCCAGTCGTCCACGGACGCGCTCCGAACGCTCGCCCACGCGCGGGCCCGCCTCGCTCAGGATCTGACCCTTGTCTCGACCGCCCTTGAGTCGACGAGAGGGATGTTGCGCCGCTTCGGCGCCGAGTCGCCCTAGCCTGTTTTCCCTCGCGATCCGATTCTCTTCGACCGGCCGGGGATGCGGGTTCGCGCTCCTCCTCGCCTCGTTCCTCACCCCGGCGCCTTTGCTCGCGGGGGTCCTGCGCGGGGGGGGGAGCTGGGGGTGGGATTCGAATGTCCTCGAGGAGATGGATGCGAAGAAGCGCGTCCAGGACAGCTTCCTGCGCCTCATGGTGGAGGCATCCCCAGAGCCATTCCGGTCCGGAAGGCAATCGCTCGGGCTACGCGCGAGGGGGTTGACGGAGCGATATTTCCACTACGCGTCGGATTCGCGATACCAGGTGGATGGCAGCTTCCAGGCAAACAGGCGGACAGGCCGCACGGCCTCCGTCTGGCTGAGCGGCCGCGGCGAGTTCAGATCGTATCCGGACAACACCGATCGGAACTTTCGGCGCGGTAGCGCGGCCCTCGGTGTCGCCGCCAAGGCGCGCGGAGGGGATTTCAGCGCCGCCTGGGCTCTGCGAGGTCTCGACTATCGTCGGACACCGCGCTTCGACCGGCGGGCCCAAGCCGTCACCCTCGACTATCGCCGGGCGCTCCATCCCCGGATCGAGCTGTCCGCGACCGCGGAGTTCGAGTGGAGCCGGTACAGCCGCGACGCGGTCAAACAGCCTTCCGAGGAAACAACCAGAGCGCAGAAGGATCGGGGACGGGAGGCGCGAATCGCCGTCCAGTACATGCGCGGCTGGCTCTTCGAGACATTCGCATCCTGGGAAGGAGTCCGTTCGAACTCATTCGGCTACTCGCTCGGCCGGCGCAGTCTGGGCGGAATGGCGAGCGGATGGGTGCCCGGCAAACTGCTCTTGCAGGTCAGGGGAAGGATCGAGACGACCTCGTACCGCGACAGCGGCCTCGCGGACGTTTACATACTCAGGGCAGGCGAGAACCAGGAGGCAGGGGAGGACAACAACAGCCTGCAGGTGCGCCTGCGGCGTCCCGTCGGTCCGGCATGGTCGCTCGAGGGTCGGATCTCCTGGTTTCGCAACGAGTCGCTCCTGGTCGGCTCTTTCTATCGTAAGACGGTGGGAAGCTTGGGGGTTGTCTGGACGCCGGTGGGATCCTCAGATTTCTGACGAATGCGGATTCGCTTCCTCCGTTTTTCGAGTGGCCCCGGCAGCCATGGTCCGCGTCTGGATGTTCTGAATCTCTATAACATCAAAACATGACAGAAGATACAGCAGACGGCGTCTCGGGAAAGCCTTGGCACGGAAATCGCTAAGTGATTCAGCACGATGAGGACAACCCGCCCAAACCGTCGCGCGATCTCTTGCTGCCCCCTTGTTGGCTTGCTGGTGGTCGTCTTGGCTTTGCTCGGCGGCTGCGCGGGCGATCGTCCTCCGCTGGCTCCGGAGCGGACTTGGGAAGAGGTCCGCTACCACCGGAGCGAATCCCTCGCCGGAGAAGGCTTCCGTGACATGACCGTGGACGCCTCCGGGGAGATGATCCTGAACCTGCAGGGGCAGAGGGCGCCGACACGGGGCCTCCTGGCGGGCGAGAACCTGGAGACGCTCGCCCGTCTCATCGACGCCCTCCCCTCTGCGGGCTACCGAGGCGCGGGAGGCGACGGCGGTTTCTTCGTATCTCTGCGCGTCGGCGACGAGATCAGAGGCTACGCGACCCGCCCCGATGATCCTCTGGCGCCCGCAGCCCTCTCCGCCATCGCAAGTCAGTTCGATCTCTGGGTCGAGGAAACCCGGGAGAGTCGACGGGTCGTGATCCCGTTTCGGGTTCTCGCCGAAGGCGCCTACAGCTCGATTCAGAGCCAATCGTGCGAAGCGCTTCACGGACGGGATGAGTTGGTCGCCCTCTGGTCGCGCATCGGTCCGAATGCTCCGGCCGTTCTTCCGGCCGTCGACTTTGCCCGCGAGACGGTGGTCGGGATGTTTCTCGGCGCACGGGCCACGGGCGGATATGGGATTTCGGTCGACGTGGCCTATCGAACCCATGCGGGGCAGATCGTGATCAAGGAGTCGAGGATGGAGCCCGGAGCCGGCTGCAGCGTGACAATGGCGCGGAGCGCCCCGTACATCCTCATCGCGATCGCCACCCCGACAACAGGCGATTTCCTGATCGAGTCGACGACCACACAGATGATCTGCAGCCCCGCGGCGACGCCGGAGGGGCGATGAAGATAGAGGTGTCCGAAGCCCGATACGGCACACGCCGGCATCGGGGCATGGAGTGGCTGGAAGGCTGGGTATGTTTGATTCAGCAGGATCGATCGATCCTCAGATCTACGTCCCGCTCCACTGGAGGGCTTGCACAACCTAACTGAGGAGAGGGGTTCCTTCCGGCCTACCCATTCGGGAGCGCGGGATCCGAGATGTCGGGTCTCGCGCTCCTTCTTGTCGACGAAGCGGGGAGGTTCTGCGAACATCGGGCGGCCGCCTCGGCGAAGAGGTCGAGAAGGCGCGCCGCGTGGGTTCCCTTCCAGAAGACCCTCGTGCACAGGGGGCAAGCCTGGAACGACTCCTGCGTGGCCGCGACATAGGCGGGGACGCGGGCCTGCGCCTCGGTAGCAGTCAACGGCAGGAGGGGCTCGTTACAGTCCGCGCAGCGGGAGAAGGGTTCCGCCTGCGAGAACACAGGCCATTCTCCGCCGACCTTCGCCAGCTGGGAGACCCGGTCGCCCGACGCGATGACCATCCCCCCGGCGATCGGCATGGTGAGACCGAGGCGCGAGAGGTCGGTCGATCCCGTGAGGAGGACGCGCCCTTCGGCGCGGGCGCGGGAGAGGGCGCACTCCAGGGAGTCGCCGCGGGCCCATGCCGCATCGTGACCGAGCAGGCGCAAGTAGCGGGCAAGCCTCCCGAGGGAAGAGTCGAGGGAGAAGCGAAGGGTGATTCTCGAGTCCACTGCCCGACGATACCATGCGGGGCGCGGGGGGTGGAACCTCTTCCTGGATTGACAGCAACCTGCCATGGTGCCTACTTTGCCGCTAGTGGGGAGGATCACCCGCGGGGGGATGATGATCACACAGGGCTCGTACGCGGGGATCGACCCCGGAGCGTTCCACGGACACCCGGTTGACCTCGAGGTCTTCTCGGGGCCTCTCGATCTCCTGCTCCATCTTATCCAGAAGGACAGGATCGAGATCTGGGAGATCTCCATCTCTCGGATCACGCAGCAGTATCTCGAACACATCCGCTCGCTCGAGGCTCTGAACCTGGAGATAGCGGGGGAGTTCCTCGTCATGGCGGCGTCGCTGATGCGGATCAAGAGTCAGATGCTTCTGCCGCGACCCGCCATCGAGGATGATGGAACGGAATCGCTGCCTCTTACGAGAGAGGGGCTGATTCAGAAGCTCCTCGAGTACCGCCGCTATCGAGAGGCCGCCATGTCGCTTCGCCGCATGGAGGAGGACCGGCAACGACACCTGCCCCGCGGATGGACCCCGAGCCTCTCGAAGGATCATCTGTATCCGCTTCGGGAGGCGAATGTGGTCGACCTCGCGGCCTACCTCCGCGAGGTTGTCCACCGCCCGCAAGGTGAGCCAACGCATGACGTTCATCTCGAGGAGATCCGACTCGAGGAGCAGATCGAATATCTCCTCCAGGTCGTCGCGTCGCGCGGCGACGCCGTCCGTTTCACCGAGTTCCTCCGCCGGCCGTGGTGGCGGCTCGAGTGGATCGTGACGTTTCTCGCCGTTCTCGAGTTGATTCGCCTGGGCAAGATCATCGCCCTTCAAGAGGAGGCACTCGGGGAAATCTACATCATCGGCAGGGACCCGGACCCCGCGCCGGATGGAGAGGGTCTCGCGACCGAAGCGCCCATCGATGCCACCGAGCCGACAGCAACCAGAGAAGGAGAGAGTTCATGACGCTTGCCCGGATCATCGAGGCGATCCTCTTCGCCGCGGATGCGCCGCAGACCGTGGTGCAACTCTCGCTCGGTCTCCCCGATACGCCGATCGAGGAAATAGAGGAAACCCTCGCGCGGATGGGCGAGCAGTACGAAAGGGATCAGAGGGGTTGGCGCCTCGAGCAGATAGCCGGCGGCTGGCAGCTTCTCTCCCACCCGGATGTCTACGCCCACGTGGAACGTTTTCTTGAGGGGAAGCGCCGTGCCAGGCTTTCCCGGGCCGCGTTGGAGGCCCTGGCGGTGGTCGCCTATCGTCAACCGATCACGCGCGGCGAGCTCGAGGACCTGAGGCAGGTCGACTGCGGCGCCGTTCTACATACGCTCCTCGAGCGGGATCTTGTGACAGTCTGCGGGCGCTCGCCGGCGATCGGACGTCCCCTTCTGTATCGCACGACCGAGCGATTTCTCGAGCATTTCGGACTCGGCTCGCTCGGGGATCTGCCGCGCCTCGAAGAGGTCGAGACCCTATGGGCTTCCGATGAGATCCGTTCCCAGCTCGACCAGGAGGTCGAGCGAAGGATGGGACCCGCGGCAGCGGTGGAAGGGGAGACGTCGGGACCCGGTGGGAACGGCGATGGAGTCGACCCCGATCAGCCTCTTCCCGAACAGGTTGGAACTGGCACCTGGGTCGAGCGCGAGGGGTAATCCTTGAGGCTCAATCGCTTCCTGGCTCTGTCCGGTCTTGGGGCCCGCCGGAAGAGCGAAACCCTGGTTTGGGAAGGGCGGATCGAGGTCAATGGCGTCACCGCGGAGTCGCCCGGTCTCACCGTCGATCCCGACAAGGATCGCATTACATGTGATGGCGAGAGGCTTCGGCCTCCACGGGTCTTCTTGTATGCCGCCATGCACAAGCCCTCGGGCCTCATCGTGAGCGCGAGCGACGAGCGCGGGCGCCCGACGGTTTACGACATGCTCCCCGAGCGCCTTCGCGGGAAGGTCCGGGCCGTGGGTCGTCTGGACCAAGCGAGCGAGGGACTCCTCCTGTTCACGAACGACGGAGAGCTTGCCCATGCCCTTCTCCACCCGAGCAGCGGCGTCGAGAGGACCTACATGGCGTGGGTGACCCCCCCACCGAGTCCGGTCTCGTTGGGTACGCTCCGTTCCGGTGTTCCGCTCGGCCGGGGGCAGAGAAGTGGGGGGGCGCAGGTCCGTGTGCTGGGAACACGGGGTTCGACCTCGAGGGTCCGCGTCATCATCCGGGAGGGGAAGAATCGCGAGGTGCGCCGGATGTTCCGCGCGATAGGGTGCCGCGTGCTCGCACTCCGGCGGGTCCAGTATGGCGCGGTGGTTCTCGGCGGCCTGCGCCCCGGCCAATCGCGGAATCTTCTGCCCTCCGAGGTGGCCGCTCTCCGGCGCGCAACCGAGAGCCCCTGACCGAGCGGCCACGTGACCATTGAAGAACATCCTGCGCAACCGCCCGCCGAAGATCCCGCGCGGGGGGAAGCCGTGGGGCGATCTGCGCCGACGGCCGCTTTTGCGCACCCGGGCATCTCCCGCCCCGCCGGCCCGCTGCGCGGAACGATCCGTCCGATCGGGGACAAGTCGCTCACCCATCGATCGCTGATCTTGGCCGGCTTGGCGGAGGGGACCTCGCGGATCGGGCATCCGAATCCAGGGGAGGACTGCTCGCGCACGGCCCAGGCGATGGGAAGGCTCGGCGCGGTCCTTCAGCCGCTCACGACCGGATGGGATGTGACGGGCGCGGGGAAGAGCCTCCGGGATCCCGAAGGCGTTCTCGATCTCGGCAACTCCGGGACCGGCATCCGTCTCATCGCCGGGGTGATCGCCGGGCGCGGTCTCTTCGCCGTCCTGACGGGCGACGCGTCGCTGCGCAGGCGTCCGATGCGCCGGATCGGCGATCCACTCTCAGCGATGGGCGCGACCGTGCTCCTCCGCGACGGGGAGTTTCCCCCCGTGGCGGTGAAGGGTGGAATCGTCCGGCCGGGGAGACACCGGCTCGCCGTCGCTAGCGCCCAGGTCAAGAGCTGCATCCTTCTGGCCGGGCTGGGTCTGCAGGACGGAGAGATCACCGTGGAAGAGCCTTCGACAAGCCGCGACCACACCGAGAGGTTGATGGAATGGCTGGGACTGCCCATTTTCCGCGGGCAGAACCGCGTGACGATGCGCGCGCCGATCCCCGCGCTGCCGGCATTCCGATTCTCGGTTCCGGCGGACTTCTCCGCCGCGAGCTTCTACGCCGTGGGGGCTCTTCTCTCGCCGGGCTCCGATATCCGTCTCGAGGGCGTGCTGATGAATCGGACCCGCACGGGCGCCCTCGACGTTCTGCGGGCGATGGGCGCGAATCTCGAGATTGAGGAACTGAACGAGCAAGGGCCGGAGCCGATCGCGACGATCCGCGCGCGTGGTTGCCTCCTCCACGGCACGACGATAGAGGGCGAGATGCTCCTTCGATCGATCGACGAGGTGCCTATCCTGGCGGTCGCCGCCGCGGCGGCGGAGGGAGAGACCCTCTTCCGAGATGCGCGGGAGCTGCGGCTGAAGGAATCTGATCGGATCGAGGCAACGGCTTCCCTGGTTCGAGCCTTGGGGGCCGAGGCGGAGACGGGCCCGGACTGGTTGCGCATCGCCGGGCGTGGACGCTTGAAGGGAGGAAGGGTCGAGTCGCGCGGCGATCACCGGATCGCGATGAGCGCCCTGGTAGCCGGGGTTGCGGCTTCGGACGCCGTATCGGTGGACGACACCTCCTCGATCGCGACCTCCGATCCGACATTCCTCGATCGGCTCGTACAGCTCGGGGCGGATCTTTCGTGAGGCGGCACGCCATCATCGCAATCGACGGCCCGGCCGGCACGGGGAAGACCACGAGTGCGGCGGCCGTGGCCCGGCAACTCGGGTTCGCGTACGTCGACTCCGGCGCCCTGTACCGCGCGGTCGCCTACGCAGCACGGTCGCGCGGCATCTCGGGTCCAGATGATCCCCTGCTTGACGAGTTCCTAGCGCGGCTTCCGCTCCGCGCGGAGGCGGGGGGGGGATCGTTTCAGGTCATCGTCGACGGGGAGGATGTTACACGGGTGCTTCGGGCTCCGGAGATCAGTTCCCTCTCGTCGCGACTCGCCGTTCATCCGGCGGTGCGGGAGAAAGTCTGTGAGTGTCTGCGCGAGCTGTCGGCCCGCGGCCCCGCCGTCATCGAGGGGCGCGACATCGGAACCGCCGTCTTTCCCGACGCGGATCTCAAGATCTTCCTGACGGCCAGTATCGAGGAGCGCGCGCGTCGGCGAGCAAGCGAATTGAGCGAGAAAGGTCTCACGACGACGGAGGAGGAGGTCGCCCGGGCGATCGCCGAGCGGGATCGAAGGGACTCCGAGCGGGAGGTCGCGCCGCTGCGCCGCGCCCCCAACGCCCTGGTCGTGGACACGACGGAGACGGACGTGGAGGGTCAAGTCGGTCTGATCCTCGACGCCTGGAGAGATAGGGGTCGCGCGAGGGTGCGGGCCGAGTACAGGTTCTACCAGTGGATGATCCGAACGGGGGGGCGGTTTCTTTGGGGGATGCGCGCGGAAGGGGTCGATAACGTCCCGCGGACGGGCGGCGTCATCCTCGCGGCGAATCACAAGTCGTACCTCGATCCGCCGTTGATCGGAGCCTTCCTCCCGCGACAGATCCACTACCTCGCCAAGAAGCAGCTCTTCCGGGTGCCGCTCATGGGATCCTGGATGCGCGCGCAGCACGTGATCCCCATCAATCGCGAGGGGTTCGATCGCGCAGGGCTGGAAGGGGCGCTGGACGTGGTGCGCAGGGGGGGCGCTCTCTTGCTCTTTCCGGAGGGCACCCGCATCCGGCGGCCGGGGATGGGGCCGCCGCGCGAGGGGGTCGGGCTCCTCGTGGCCCGCTCGGGCGTTCCCGTGGTGCCCGTGCATCTGCGGGGGACCTGGGGGCCGGAGCGTGGGTGGTTCCGCCCGGGCGGAATCAGGCTCCGCTACGGAGAACCGATCCTCTTCCCCCCCGCGCCGAAGGGGCGCGAGGGGAGGCAGCTCTTTCCCGGCATCGCCCGCGAAATCGTCCGAGCGATCGAGACCCTCGGCGCGATGCCGGAGCGCGGCTGACCCGCCCGGCCCCTGCAAGTTTCGACTTGAAGAGATCGGCCGGTTAGCCTAGCCTTCGTACTCTGTGGTCGGCCCAGTCGGCGGCCACACGGCCCAGCGCCGAATTCTGTTCCCAAGGAGGTCACTTTTCCATGTTTCACGATCCGGACGCTCCCGGAGCGCTAGAGGGTATTGTCGTGCACCAGACTCCGTCCGGGCGGGGGAAGGTGACGCGATTCGTCAACATCGACGAGGACGAGAGTCTCACCGAGGGCTCGGAGAAGCTCCAGGCCATGATGGAGTTCTACGAGGCCACCCTCCGCAATGTGGAGGAGGGGGAGATCCTGAGGGGCCGCATCCTCCGCGTCGACGAACATGAGGTGATGGTCGACATCGGATTCAAGTCCGAGGGTGTGATCCCGATCGAGGAGTTCGGGGACGTCGACCAGATCAAGGTCGGCGAGGAGATTGACGTCTTCCTCGAGAAGATGGAAGACCAGGATGGGCTCGTCGTTCTCTCGAAGCAGCGCGCGGATTTCGTGAAGGTGTGGGACCGCGTCCGCGATGCGGCCGAGAAGGGGGAGGTCGTCGAAGGGCGCCTCGTCCGGAAGATCAAGGGCGGGGCCGTCGTCGACCTCTATGGCGTCGAGGCTTTCCTCCCGGGGAGCCAGATCGCGCTCAGGCCGCCGCAGTCGGTCGAGAGCCTGATGAACCAGACCCTCCAGTTCAAGATCATCAAGCTCAACAAGCGCCGCCGGAACATCGTGGTCTCGCGCCGGCTCGTCCTCGAGCAGGAACGGGAGAGCGCGAAGGAAGAGATCATCCGCGAGCTGCAGGCCGGACAGATCCGCGAGGGGTACGTCAAGAATATCACCGACTTCGGCGCCTTCGTCGACCTGGGCGGTATCGACGGGCTCCTTCACATCACCGACATGTCGTGGGGGAGGGTGAAGCATCCTTCCGAGGTCGTGACGGTTGGGGACAAACTCCAGGTCAAGATCCTCTCCTTCGAGCCTGAGCGGGAGCGGATCAGCCTCGGGCTGAAGCAACTCACCGAGTACCCGTGGGAGCGCGTCGAGGACAAGTACCCGGTCGGCACGAAGGTCAATGGACGGGTTGTCTCGATCACCGAGTACGGCGCCTTCGTAGAGCTCGAGAGGGGTGTGGAGGGGCTGATCCACGTCTCGGAGATGTCGTGGACGAAGCATGTCCGGCATCCGAACAAGATCCTGACCGAGGGGCAGGACATCGAGTGCATGATCCTCAAGGTCGATCGCGAGCACGAGAAGATCTCGCTGGGGCTCAAGCAGGTCGAGCCCGATCCGTGGCTCACGCTCGATGAGAAGTACCCTCCGGGGGCTGTGGTCAGCGGCAAGGTTCGAAACCTGACCAACTTCGGCGCCTTCGTGGAGCTTGAGGACGGGATCGACGGGCTGGTCCACATCTCCGACATGTCGTGGACCCGGCGCGTGGGGCATCCCAGCGAGGTTCTCAAGAAGGGGGAGAAGGTCGATGTGAAGGTCCTGAACATCGATAAGGACTCCCGCCGGATCAGCTTGGGCCTCAAGCAGGTGACCGAGGACCCGTGGCCGCAGATCCAGGATCGCTACCCGATTGGGATGACCGTGAAGGGGCGGGTGATCCGCGTGATCGACCGCGGCGCGATTGTTCTGGTCGACCGAGAGGTCGAGGGGTTCGTTCCCGCCACCCAGCTGGGGCTTGAGAGCTTCCACCATCCGGGGGAGCATTTCCAGGCGGAGGACGACCTGGACCTGAAGGTTACGCGCATCGACCTGGCGAATCACCGGATGGTGCTCTCGGTCAAGGCATGGCTCCAGGATCAGGATGACGAGACTCAGAAGACCTTCCTCGATACGTACAGTGAGAAGCGGGCGACCGTGACTGAGACGACCGACGAGGTCGGCGTCGATGTTCCGATGGACGACGTCGAGGACGAGTAGCCACAAGGGTAGGGAAGAGGAACTCGAAGGGGGGCGCCGCGGGCTGCGACGCCCCCTTTCTGCATCCAATTTCCCCCGCCTCGGCTCCGGTCCGAATCCGCCTTGCGGCGCCCGATCGGCCGGTCCTAAAATAAGACGGCTTCGGCCGCACGAGGAGGTGAACCGGTGTCCTTCGTGAAGCTCCTGATGGGGATCGTTTTCATGACGGTGATCTTGTTCTTCGCCGTCCTGAATCTCGAAGAGACGGTCGACATCAAGCTGTGGGCCGATGTCGCCCACACCTACCGCGACGTCCCTTTCGTCGTGGCGATGTTCTGCGCCTACCTCTTGGGAATCGTGACCTATTTCGTGATCGCCGTCGCGCGGGACATTCGCCTGCGGGCGGAGATCGGCCGTCTGCGGAGGGAAAACCGCTCGCTGCTCGATGAGATCCATCACCTCCGCGGCTCCGTTCTCGACGATCTTCCAACGACGGAGGCCCCCGAGCTTCCGGCTCTTGAAGGACGGGCACGGTGAATCTGGGACAGTTCCTCCTCCTGGTGGTGATTTTGGGGGCGATCCTCGGCTTTATCGGCGTTCCTTGGTGGATGTCGCGCCGGCGCGAACCCCAGAGCTGGGATCCGGCGCTCGCCTATCTCGCGGCGATCGACGCGTTGATCAAGAAGGACCGGCCGGCCGCGCTGCTTGCCTTGCGCGAGCTTGCACAGAAGGATCCGGCCAACATCCGTGCATACCTGCGTCTTGGCGATCTCGTCCGCAAGATGGGATACCCGGAGCGCGCCCACAGAATCCATGCGGACCTTCTCGCGCGGAACATCGAGAACGAAGAGGATCTGCGGCGCCTTCACGAGAGCCTCCTCGAAGACCTTCGCTTCCTCGATCGCCCGGAGGATGAGCTGCGCTTCGCCGAGAAGCTGCTGGGCTTCGACCGGAAGAATCCCACGCCGCTGCGGGCCCTCGTGCGCTACCACGAGCGCCGCGGGGACTGGGAGCGGGCGCTCGAGTCGCTCGATGAATGGGAACGGCTGACACCCGGAGCTACGCTGCCGACCCCGGCGCAGATGCGGATCCACATGGCGCGACTCCATCTCGATGGAGGACGCCTCCGCGAGGCGCGGAAGCTCCTCGACGAGGCCGTGAAGATGCCCGGGGACGGACCAGTGGCCCGGGTCATCATCGGCGATCTGCTCGCGCATGAGGGACGGATCGAAGAGGCCTGCGAGGAGTGGATCCAGTACGTCCGCGACCACGGATACCGGTCCGACCAGGTCTTCGTGCGGCTCGAGCGGGCTTACTTCGAGATGGGCCGGTTCGGCGACCTGATCCAGGTTTACGAGAGGCTTGCGGCCGGGCGCACGGGGAGCCTTCATGCCGCGGTCGCCCTCGCCGACATGCACCGGCGCCGCGGCCGCATCGAGGAAGCCGTCCGTCAGCTCGAGTCGGTCGTCGAGCAGCAGCCGGGACACCGAGCGGCGCGCCGCCAGCTCGTCGGATCGTTGCTCCAGATCGGAAGGACGGAACAGGCGCTCCGCGAACTCGACGCCCTTCTCAACGACCTGGACCCATCCCCAAGCGGCTCCGTCTGCGCGGCATGCGGGGCAGAGAATCAGGACGCCTGGGTGAGGTGCGAGCGGTGCTCTGCGTGGCTGCCCCCTGCACAACCCGTCTCGCTACCCAGGGCGCGTCCCGTTCCGCCCCCGCCGGCAGACTAGGGTCATGCCGATCGCGCAGAGTCGCGCGTGTCTTCTCTGCATCGTCCTGCTCGCCTCGGCGAAGGTCGTTGCTGTCCACGCCGAGAAGCAGCGGCCGCCCGGGATTCTCAGGGAGTTGATCGGCGAACTGGTTCCGGGCAGTCCTCGAGATATCGAGGAGCGCGCGTCGCAGGCCCGGGACGGGGCCGAGGCGCTGCGCCTCTATGGATCGCTGCAGTCCCGATTCGGCGGCAGCCCTGAGGGGGTGCGGGCTGCCCTCTGGGTCGGCATCTACTACTACGGCGCGGGCGAGGAAGAGTCCTCGCTCGAATATTTCGAACGCGCCAGACACAATGCGCGCGATCCCGAGCTCGTGGCGCGGGCGGAGTTCTGGTGCGACCAGGTCCGGCTCCGGACGGGGCGGGAGCCCCTGCCGTCCGAGGAGAATCGAGGCCGGGGAGTTTTCCGGGCCCTCCAGGCGCTCGTTCGCGTGGATCGCTCGATCCGCGAGGGACGCAGAAGCGAAGCGGAAGCCGAACTGCTCTCGATCGAGGGAGAGACCCGGCGGGCGGGGTTGCTTGGCCCCTATCTGGCGAGGTGGGGGGATCTTCTTCGCATGCCCGGGAGCGGCCGCGTGAACCGCGCGGTCCTGGACCCTTTCCTCGACGCCGGCGCCGCGCTACCCGAGCGCCTTCGTCTGGCCGTCCCGGCCCCGATCGTGTCGCCGGCCTCGCCGGAGGCGTGGTCGCTTCAGTTCGGAGCCTTCCTCGATCCTGAGAACGCGGCGGCGCAAGTCCGGGAGTTCCGGGGTAAGGGGCTCGATCTCCGGACCGACCAGACAGTAGAGGATGGTCGCGCCTGGTTCCGTACGAGGTTCGGGAGGTTCACGACACGCGCCGCCGCCGAGAGCTCGGAGGCCGGACTCGGCCTTCCCGCGGGCACGCCCCGCGGAATCGTCCGCCTGCAATGACTCCTCCCCGCTCCACGACCCCGATGATGGAGCAGTACCTCGGGGTGAAGGCGAAGTACCCCGACACGCTGCTGCTGTACCGGATGGGGGATTTTTACGAGACCTTTTACGAGGACGCGGTGACCCTGAGTCGCGTTCTCGGGATCGTGCTCACCTCGCGCAGCCCGGGCGATGCCGAGAAGATCCCGCTCGCCGGGATCCCCTGGCACAGCGCCGAGCCGCAGATCGCGCGTCTTCTCCACGCCGGTCTCAAGGTGGCGATCTGCGAGCAGGTCGGGAGCGCGGCCGAGGCAAAGGGGCTGATCGCGCGGCGCGTCGTCGAGGTCCTGAGCCCGGGAACCGCCGTCACCGACCCGCTCCTGCAGGGCAATCGGAACAACTTCCTGGTCGCCCTGTGCGGCGTGGAGGGGCGGATCGGTCTCGCGGCGGCGGACATTTCGACGGGCGCCTTTCTGGCGGGCGATCTGACCGAGGAGGAGGCCGGGGAGGAACTGACCCGGCTGGGTCCATCGGAGATACTCTGGCCCGACGGTTGGAAGGCGGCCGCTCTGGAGAAGCTCATCGCAGAGACCCTTCCGAGCGCGTTCAAGACAGGTATCGACGCCTGGCGGTTCGACCCCTCGCGGGGGGGAGCCCTCCTGCGCGAGCACTTCCGCGTCGCAACTCTGGAAGGGTACGGCTTCCGCGATGCGACTCCTGCCGTGGGCGCCGCGGCGGCTCTTCTCGAGTACGCCCGCGAGCAGAAGCAGTCGCCTCTCACCCACTTGAACGGACTCGAGCGGCGGGAGCCTGCCGGCTACCTCTTGCTCGATGAAGCATCGCTGCGGGGGTTGGAGGTTTTGGAGCCCCTCTCGGGGGGAGGGAAGGACTCGACGCTTCTGTCGGTCCTCGATCGGACCCGCACGGCGGCGGGGGGAAGGCGGCTGCGCGAAGCGCTGAGCCGGCCGTTCCGGGATCCCGAGCCGGCTCGCGAGCGATCCGGCCGGGTGGCCTCACTGATCGAGGACGCGAGAGGTCGCGCCCGGATCACGCAGGAGCTTGCGGGTGTTTCGGATATCGAGCGGATTCTCGGGAGGGTTCATTGCGCCCGCGCGGTTCCGCGGGACCTCGTGGGGCTCATGAGGAGCCTTCTTGCGGCGCCCAGCATCGTGGGCGTCCTGGCCGAAGCCGGAGGATGGGGTGAGGCGTCGGTGCCGGAGGGATGCCTCGCCCTCGCGAAAGATCTCGAGGCTGCCCTCGTTGAGTCGCCCCCGCCGTCGGTTCGAGACGGCGAAGTCTTTCGCGATGGTTTCGACGCCGAGCTCGATTCGATCCGCGAGGCCGCACGGGGAGGGCGCCGCTGGATGGCGGAGACCGAAGCGAAGGAGCGCGAGACAACCGGGATCGCGAACCTCAAGGTCGGCTACAACCGGGTCTTCGGCTACTACATCGAGGTGACGCGATCGCAACTTTCGCGCGTCCCCGAGCGCTACCACCGCAAGCAAACGCTCTCGACCGGCGAGCGTTACGTGACCCCGGAGTTGAAGGAGCAGGAGGAGCGAATCCTCGGCGCCCAGGAGGCGGAGACCCGCAGGCAAGAGAACCTCTTTCGCTCTTTGTGCGACCGGGTCACGGCGAATACGGAACCCCTGCAGCGACTTGCCCGCCTCCTTGCCGAGGTTGACCTGGTGGCCTCCTTCGCCGAAACGGCGTCCGCCTCGAACTACACGCGTCCCGTGCTCGATCGCTCCCGAGTGCTTCAGATCGAGGAGGGGCGGCATCCCGTGGTTGAGCAGGCGGTAGGGGTCGGCGCCTTTGTCCCGAACGATCTCGCGCTCGACTCCGAGGAACGTCAGATCGTGATCCTGACCGGGCCGAACATGGCCGGGAAGTCTACCTACCTGCGGCAGACCGGCCTGATCGTATTGATGGCGCAAGCGGGTTCGTTCGTTCCGGCGAAGTCCGCGCGGATCGGCGTCACGGACAGGATCTTCACCCGCGTCGGCGCCCACGACATCCTCTCGCGCGGCCAATCGACCTTCCTGGTCGAGATGATCGAGACGGCGAACATCCTTCGCCACGCGACATCGGAGAGTCTCGTGCTGATGGACGAGGTGGGACGCGGAACGTCGACCTACGACGGCGTTTC
The DNA here is from genome assembly GCA_964575675.1 of uncultured bacterium. GTDB lineage: Bacteria > Eisenbacteria > RBG-16-71-46 > CAIMUX01 > VGJL01 > CAZNRY01. Next base: position 2,130 of record CAZNRY010000024.1, on the reverse strand, counting down.
GATCGCTTGGGCCGTCGCCGAAGCCCTGCGGGAAGATCCGGGCCGCCGCCCTCGGACGATATTCGCGACCCACTACCATGAGATGACGCGCCTCGGAGAACGCGAGGGGTACGTCAATCTCAACGTCCTCGTTCGAGAATGGGGCGAGGAGGTCATCTTCCTGCGTCGTGTGGCGCCGGGCGGCGCGGACCGCAGCTACGGCATAGAGGTCGCGCGGCTTGCCGGCGTCCCGGGCGGCGTCGTTCGGCGCGCCGGGGAGATCCTGCGCGAACTCGAGCAGCACGGGGCCCGCGGGATCGAGATCCATGACGCGGTAGGGGAGAAGCGCCCGACCGAGCAGCTTTTTCTCTTCGCCCCCGGGGAGTGGGACTGGTTGGGCGAGGAGCTCCGTCTGATCGATCCAGCCCGGCTGACCCCCCTCGAGGCCCTCGAGCGGATTCACCGGTGGACCGAACGCGTTGACCCCCGACGCGACGGGACCGTATAGTAGGACTGAGTTGAGGAAGATGAACCGCCAGATCCTGCTTGCGGCCGCCCTCGTCATCTCGAGCGGCTGTTCGACCTACCGGGAAATCCCGCGCAGCGACCTCGCGCCCGACGCATCCCTCGATGACATCCGTGTCGCGACCCTGGAGGGGTTCGAGTATCGGTTCGATCGCGCCGAGGTCGCCGCGGACACGCTTTTCGGTTTCTATCAGGTAACGGTGGAACGAGTCGGCCCGGGACGGCAGGTCTGGTACGAGGACGTCCTCCGGCGCCAGGGAATCCCCCTCGCTCAGGTTGCTCGGGTCGAGCTCGTCCGCAAGGACCCCGTCAGGACCGCCATATGGGGCGCATCGATTGGCGCGGCAGGCTATTTCTTGGTCAATCTGGTCGATGAGTCATCGCGCAAGTCGACCCTTCCGGGCTCAGGGGGGAAACCGTCTCCGTGAGCTTGGAGGGGATCGAAAACGCGAGCCGTCTCCCCTCGATTTCGCTTTTTCTGCCGCTCCATGATGAGGAAGGGAATGTCGAGGAGGCCGTGAGACGTGCGCTCGCGACCCTCCCCGGCGTCGCGGACGAGTACGAGGTGATCCTGGTCGACGACGGTTCCCGCGAGCGGACCGGGCTGACGCCCTATCGCCTGGCCGCGCCCGACCGTAAGATCCGCGTTGTCCATCATCCGGCTAATCCGGGATACGGCGCCGCCCTGAGGAGCGGGATCGCCGCGTGTCGACATGAATGGATCTTCTACACGGATGGAGACAATCAGTTCGACATCCGCGAGATCGTCCTCCTCCTTCCGCTCAGTCGCGAGCACGATATCGTGAGCGGGTACAGGATCGACCGCCGGGATCATTGGATCCGCAAGCTCAACGCATCAGTCTTCAAACTCGCGATCCGTCTTTTCTTCGGGCTCCGGCTGCGTGATGTCGACTGCGCCTTCAAGCTCTACCGGGCGTCCATCTTCGACGGTCTGAAGTTGACGAGCGACGGCGCCCTGATCGACGTCGAAATCCTAGCGGGCGCGAGGGCGAGGGGGGCAAGGATCGCCGAGGTTGGCGTCCATCACTACCCGCGGATGTCGGGAACCCAATCGGGGGCGCGACCCTCGGTTGTCGTTCGCGCCATGCGAGAGATCGTCCGGCTCTGGTGGAGCACCCGCCGCAGGTGATCCCGGGCAATCATCCGCGATCCCCGAAAGCTCACCGGAAGGCAGGATCGGCGGGCCTACCCCCTCCGGTCAGGCTCGGCTAGGATCGTTGAGATGCCAACAGGACAGAATCAGGGGAGTACGGAGTGGTTCCGCCACTCCTTTGACGAGCTCTATTTGACCCTGTACAGCCATCGGGGGATCGGGGAGGCCCGCGATCTCCTCGCGTGCCTGAGCCGATTCATCCCCTTGACCGGGGCCAGGGTGCTGGATGTCGGGTGCGGACCGGGGCGATACCTGCGTGCCCTCCTGGAGAGGGGAGAACATCCGATCGGGGTCGACCTCTCGCTCCCTCTCTTGCTCCACTCCCGGCGGATCTCTGCGGACGTTCCGCTCGTCCGCGCAGACATGCGCTCGCGTCCCTTTCGTGCGGGGAGTTTCGGCGCGATCGCCCTGAGTTTCAGCACGTTTGGCCACTTACTTCGCGAACAGGAGGG
>CAZNRY010000023.1:2400-30711 GCA_964575675.1 uncultured bacterium | reverse complement strand
GTGCATTTCGAGAGAACCATCTCCTGGTAGGCGGGAAGGACTTCGACGTCCCTCGCGGATCCAAGGCCCTCGAAGAAGTCCTGCCCTTCGATCCGTTTCGCCAAGGCCCGGATCTCGTCGCCGTACAGGGAAGAGGTCCCGAGACAGAGCTTGAATCCGTTCTGGTCGGGAGGATTGTGGCTGCCGGTGATCATCGCCCCTCCCCCGGCGTTCTCTTGATGGATCGCGTAGTAAAGAACGGGGGTCGGAACGATCCCGATCCTCGTGACCTCGAGCCCCGTCGCGAGGAGTCCGCGCCCGAAGCTCTCCATTAGGCGGGGCGAGCTTTCCCGGACGTCCCAACCCAGAACGCACGTTGCGGCGCCTGCGGCGCGCAGGCGGCTGCCGAAGGCTCGCGCGACGTCGTAGGCGACGGCATCGGTCAAGTCCCTCTCGGCAACCCCCCGGATGTCGTACTCACGGAAGATGTGTGGATTCAAGGATTCTCTCCTAGCTCGTCGGTTCGCCGCGGCTGTTGCGATTGAGCGGCCGCGATCGAGTCCGGAGCCAATGGTCGATGAATGGATTGAGGTCGCCGTTCATCACCGCCTGCACGTCGGATGTCTCGTGGTCGGTCCGGTGGTCCTTCACCATGGTGTAGGGGTGGAAAACGTAGGAGCGGATCTGGCTACCGAAGGCGATGTCACGCTTTCCGTCCTCGAGGTGGTCGAGCTTCTTCCGCTCTTCCTCACGGTAATGGTGAAAGAGGCGCGCCCGGAGAATCCGCATCGCGTGCTCGCGATTGCGATGCTGGGAACGCTCTGCTTGCGACTGAACGACGAGCCCCGTCGCGAGGTGGGTGATGCGGACGGCGGAATCGGTCTTGTTGACGTGCTGCCCGCCCGCGCCGCTGGCCCGGAAGGTATCGACGCGCAGATCCTCGTCCCGGATCTCGACGTCGGTCATCTCGTCGACCTGCGGCAGCAGGAAGATCGAGGCGAAGGACGTATGGCGGCGCTTCGCCGCGTCGAAGGGAGATATTCGAACCAGCCGGTGAACCCCGCTCTCCGACAGCAGATAGCCGTACGCGTACTCGCCCTGGATCTCCAGGGTGGCGTCCTTGATCCCCGCCTCCTCCCCCTCCTGGTAGTCGAGGAGCGAGACCTTGAAGCCGTTCTCCTCCGCCCAACGCAGGTACATCCGCAGCAGCATCTCGGCCCAGTCTTGGCTCTCGGTTCCGCCCGCGCCGGGATGAATCGAGAGCACCGCGTCGTGGCCGTCGAGCTCGCCCGAGAAGAAAGAGGTCAGCTCGAAGCTCGAGAGATCCTTAGTGAGTCGGCGTGCGATCTGATCCGCCTCCGAGTGCGCTTCCGGATCGTCCAGCTCTTCGCAGAGTTCGATCATCGCCTGCAGATCATCGCAGGTCTTGCGAAACTCTTCCCAGCGGACGACCTGGCTTCGGGAGGATTTCAGCCGCTGAAAGCGCTCACGCGCCTCGGCCGGCCGATCCCAGAATCCGGCATCGCCCATCGCCTCATCGAGGCGGGCGATCTCCGCCTGCTTGCCATCCAGATCAAAGAAAGCTCCGGAGGTGTTCGAGCTTGAGGCGGCTTTCCTCGAGGATCTGGCGGGCATCGACGGTCATCGGCTCTTCTCCTTCCGCTCGGCGCTCAGGAATTCCCAGATACGCGGCGCCTGATCTTCAAGCTCGCTTTCGCTCCCGTCGTTCTCGACTACCAGATCAGCGCGCCGGAGGAATCGATCTTCGGAATCTTGGCTTGCGAGTCGCTCTCTCGCCTCCTGCTCCGTCATCCCGCGTCCCATCAGACGCCGGATCGCGGTCTCCTCGGCGCATCGCACGATGACGATGCGATCGCACGGCAAGCGATCGGCCCAGTCGAGGAGCAGGGCGGCATCGATCAGGACGATACCAGCGTACCCCTGCTCCCGCAAGGCGGCGAGCCGGGAGAGGGCCTCATCGACGATCCAAGGGTGGACTATGGAGTTCAGGTCGCGCAATGCCCCGGCATCGGCAAAGACGATCGCGGCAAGTCCCGGCCGGTCGATCGCCCCGGCCGAACCGAGGATGCCGGGGCCGAATCGCCTGAGGACGGCCGCACGCACCCGCAGATCCTTCTGCAGCGCATCGTGCCCGAGCGCGTCGGCCCCGATCACGGGACAGCCGAATCGCTCCGCAAGGAACCGCGTCAGGGTGCTCTTCCCCGAGCCGATCCTTCCTGTGATTCCAACGATCTTCACGCCCGCGCACCCTTCCTAGCTGTGAGCTTCGTCCCAGCTCCGGCCCGAACCGATCTCGACGACGAGCGGAACATCGATCCGGATCGCCTCCTGCATCGCCCCGCGCACGATCCGCTCGACCTCCTCCTTCTCGCGCTCGGGGCCCTCGAGGAGGAGCTCATCGTGAACCTGCAGGATCAACTTCGTGGCGAGCCGACGCGCCGATAGGTCGTGATGCACGCGGACCATCGCCTTCTTGATCAGATCGGCGGCGGACCCCTGGATCGGCGTGTTCGCTGCGACTCGCTCCGCTTGTGCCCGGGACCTGGCGTCCGCCGCGTTGAGCCCGGGGAGATAGCGGCGCCGTCCAAGCAAGGTCGTGACGAAACCGTCGCGGCGCGCAGCGGCAAGGCTCGCTTCCAAGTACGCCTTCACGCCTGGCATCTTGGAGAAGTACTGCTCGATGAAGCGGCGGGCCTCTGCGAGCGGAATGCCGAGCTCGCGCGAGAGCCGGATGGGTCCCATCCCATACAGAACCCCGAAGTTGACCGTCTTCGCGCGGCCGCGCATGACGGAATCGACCCGTTCCGGCGGAATCTCGAAGATCCGCGCCGCCGTCGCGCGATGGATGTCCTCGCCGGCGTTGAAGGCGGCCGTGAGTCCGGGGTCCCCCGAGAGGTGGGCGAGCAGGCGGAGCTCGATCTGGGAGTAGTCGGCCGACAGGAGGATCTCTCCGGGCCCCTGCGCGGTGAATGCGCGGCGGATCCTCCGCCCCTGAGGCGTCCGGATGGGGATGTTCTGTAAATTCGGATCGCTCGACGAGAGGCGCCCGGTGGCCGCGACGGTCTGATTGAACTGGGCGTGGATGCGCCCCGTCGAGGGATCGACCAGGCGGGGAAGCGCGTCAACGTATGTCGAGCTCAGCTTCGCCGTCTGCCGGTACTCGAGGACGGCGCGCGCGACCGGTTGTTCCGCGGCCAGTTCCTCCAGGACCTCCGAATCGGTGGAGTAGCCGGTCTTCGTCTTCTTGCCCTTGGGCAGCTTCAGCCGCTCGAAGAGCACCTCCCCCAGCTGGGCGGGGGAGTTGATGTTGAACCGGGCTCCCGCATGCCGGTAGATCTCCTCGGCCTGGCGTTCCAAGTCGATCTCGAGCTCGCGTCCAAAGACGGCCAACTGCGACACGTCCACGAACACGCCGGCCCGTTCCATCGCAACCAGGACCGGGACGAGAGGAGCCTCGATCTCGCGCAGTAGGGGCTCCTGCCCCCTCTCGCGCAGCGATGGGAGCAGGACGGCGAGCAGGCGCAGCGCCGCGTCGGCGTCTTCGGCCGCGTAGTCCCGGACGCGGTCGACCGGCACGAGATCCATGGTCGTCTGCTGCTTCCCCGATCCGAGGAGAGACGCCGTGGGGATCTTCCGATGGCCCAAGAGCTCCAGCGTCATCGAGTCCAGATCACGGGGGCGATCCGGATCGAGCAGATAGGCGGCAAGCATCGTGTCGAAGATCGGACCCTTCAGGTCGAGCCCCAGGGTGTGGAGGACGTGAAGATCGTACTTGAGGTTTTGCCCAACCTTCTCGACCCCTTGGTCGTCAAGAAGCGGGCGCAAGGCCGCGCAAACTGCCTCGGGCGGGACGTTTCTTGCCCCCTTCTGCGCGAGCGGGATGTAATAGGCGATCCCCGGCTCCCACGCGAAGGAGATCCCCACCGGGCGCGCCCTTCGCGCATCGAGCGAGTCGGTCTCCGTGTCGATCGCGAGCGGGGCGCCCTCTCTCGGGAAGCGGCTCAGGACTTCCCTCAGCCTCCGCTCGTCGTCGATCGTCTCGTACCGCGCGCCCCAGTCATCCTGCTTCGACTGCAGGCCGAGGGTTTCAATCAGACGACGGAACTCGAACTCCTGAAGGAGCGCCAGAAGCGCCCCCCTCTGCCGGAAATCGGGGATGGGGTAGGACGCGATCGTGGTCGCGGGGAACAGATCGGTCTTCAGACGGATCAGCTCCCGGCTCAGATAGGCTTCCTCCCTGTGGGCGGCAAGCTTCGCGCGAACCGCAGCCCGCGGAAGGCTCTCGATCCGTTCGTACAGCCCGTCGAGGTCGCCGTACTGCTTGATCAACTCCACCGCCGTCTTCTCGCCGATCCCCGGAACGCCCGGGACGTTGTCGACCGAATCCCCCATGAGCGCGAGAACGTCGAGCACCTGCGGAGCATCGACGCCCCAGCGATCCCTCACCTCCGCCGGCGTCAGCAGCGCGTATGGCTCCCCCCCCCGCGGAGGAACCAACTGCGTCAGCCGATCGGAAACCAGTTGGTTGAAGTCCTTGTCGGCGGAAACGATCACGGCCTCGTGCCCCTGGCCCACGAGCGTCACGGCCAGACTCGCAATGATGTCATCCGCCTCCACCCCCTCTTGCTCGAGCCTCGCGATTCCGGTCGCCTCGACGAGGGAACGAACGTCCGGAAGCTGCGCGACCATCTCCTCGGGCATCGGGGGGCGGTGCGCCTTGTACGCTCCATAGCGCTCATGCCGGAAGGTTGGGGCCGCCGTGTCGAAGACGATCGCCGCAAAGCGCGCCTCGCGTCCGACGATCACGTTGAAGAGCGTTTGAGCGAACCCAAACGCCACGCTTACATTCTTGCCCGAAGAGGTGAGGCGGGGATTCCTGATGAACGCGTAGTGCGACCGGTAGATGAGCGCGGATCCATCGATGAGGTAGATCTGCTCGGGCACCTCAACCCCCCTTGCGATAGTGCTCGGAGGCCTCGATGAGTTGAGCGATCTCCGCGGGAACGAAGCGGTTGATCGGCAGGCCGGCTCCGAGCCGTTCCCGAATCATGGTCGATGAAATGCCGCATTCGGGCCCCGTGATCCAGCGGGCGCGAGCCCCAGCCGGCAAGGGGACGGGGTGGCATGGGCGGCCATAGATCCCAAGGTGCGCAAGGCGGAGGATCTCATCTGGCTCGCGCCAAGTCGCGAGGTCTTCGAGGGAATCGCCTCCCATCAGGAGCCAAACCTCGTCCTCCGGGGCGATTCGCTCACGAAGCCGGCGAAGGGTATCGACCGTGTAGGAGGGGTGCCTGTCCGCCTCGATGTCGGACGCGACGAGTCCGGCATGCGAGGCCACGGCGAGACGGATCATCTCCAGCCGGAATGCGTAGGGCGCGACGGTCCCATTGCCTTTGTGAGGAGGAATGGCCGCGGGAATCAGCAGCACCGAGTCGAGGCCGATCTGCTCCCGGGAGAGGATCGCGATCCACAGGTGCCCGAGGTGGAGAGGATCGAAACTCCCGCCCAGGACTCCCCAGCGCTTCAAGGCGCGGATTCCCCGCCACCAGGCCCAAGCCGCTCGAGCTCGCCCTCGGCCTCGCGGCGCAGCGCGGCGAGTCCGCGGTCCGCCCGGGTCCTCTCGGGCGTCGCGAAGGTCAAGAGCCTCGCCCACGCATCCCGGGCCTTGTCTTTCTCGCCGCTCCGCAGATGCGCCCGCGCGGCGTCGGCGAGGGCGTTCCCCGCCTGCCGGAACTCGGGTTTCGTCTCGATCGCCTTCTCCAGATAGATCAGGGCCGCCTGGTCCTGTTTGAGCCTCAGGTAGGTTTGTGCGTTCAGATAGGCCTTGAGGGCGAGTTTCTCCAGGCACTGATCGACCGTCGCCTCCGCCTTCTCGCGATATGCGCCCTGAGGGTATCTGAGGAGATAGGCCTTCATGAGGTCGAGAGCGGTCTCGGTGTTCTCCGGATCGAGCGCGGGGCCGAGCGACTCCTGGAAGTGGCTGTTGGCCCGCTCGTACTCCGCCTCCTCGCGGAATGGACTCTGGGGGAAGTCGCGAACCAGACGATTGAAGTCGTCGACCGCCAGGAGGTTCGACCCCGTCTGTTCGTGGGACAAGCCGAGCATGAGAAGCGCCTCATCGAGCCGGTTCGATCCGGGATGGGCGTCGACGTACGCCGTGAGCAGCTCAACCGTCCGGAGGTAGTCGCCGTCCTCGTAGACCTTCTTCGCCTGTGCAAAATCGGTCTCATCCCCGGGGAGCTTTTGAATGCCGGGGGTTGAGCTTCCGCAGCCGGAAAGTAGCGCAGCGAGTAGAAATAGTGCTACAAGGTTGCGCAACACGGTCGCCTCTCAGTTCTGGTTCTGGTAGAAGAGGTAGACAAGGCTCGTGATGATCCCCGCGACCGCGACCGGCTCGAAGTACTTGCCGACGTTTGCCGGCGGCACAACCGGTTTGGTGAACGGATAACTCGCTCCCTCCGCTCGAACGCGCGCGCGGGAGGATAGGTAGTCCTCTTCGTGGCTTTGCCCCTTCGCCACCTTGAGAATAGTCCCCTCGGGCCCCCTGATCCGGCTGCCCGCAAGGTAGACGCCGCCGAGGCGCCGGACCGATGCATCGCCGAAGAGAAGGAAGCGACGCTTCAGGATGGGGTAGGTGACCCCGAACTCAAGGACCCGGTACTCGAGGACCATCCCTTCAGGGTAAGGCTTGACGGTCGGCGCGAGCTGCGCGGGGGTAGGCTCTGCCTGTTGCCCGCCCTCCGCCGTGCTGCCCGCGCCCTCCTGCTGATCCGCCTTCTCTTCCTCTTCCGGCTTCATCACCTCGGCTTCCTTCTCTTCCGCCCCGTTCTTCGCGGCCTCCCCCGTCTCGCCACCAGCGCCTTCGCCGGCGGATAAGGTGTCCGGCGAGCCCGTCGGCCGGGGGAAGCCGAATGTGGAATCCGCGCTCGCACCGGCCGCGAGGGTGTCGGCGGCCGCGCCGGCGCTGTCCGCTTCCGCTGCGGATGAAACGCTCGCGGAATCGGCCGTCGAATCTCCCTCCTGCTGGGCGCCCGAGGAGGCGGACCCCTGCGGGGGCGCAGGCGTCTCGGTCGCGAGCCGCACCTCTACCCCGCGCAAGGCCAGGTCTCGCGCGAGCGCACTGGCGATGAAGTCGTTGCCCTCGTTGAAGCCGGCCGACACGACCGTGATCTTCTCTCCCGGCCGGATGTCGAGGCTGTCGAGAAGCGCGGAAACAGCATCATCCGCGAGCTGGCTCAGGACCCCGAGGTTGCTCGGAAATCCGGGATCGGTTCGCTCACCGATGACGGGGGCAGCCGCACACGAGAGGACCCAAACGGTGAACAGCACCTTCGGGACCATTCCACGCATCATTCGATCTCCTCTTTCGTCAACACCCGGGCCCTGAGATCGTAGATTCCAGCCGCCCGGATGATTGCATCACAGAACTGGCCGGGGCCAAGAGTTCTTTCCCCCGTCGCCTCGAGCTTGGTCACCCCGTCCACCTCGGGCGCCTGCCCTTCGTGGCGGGCGATCCACCCCCCGTTCGGGCCGGCCGAATCGATGAGAAGGGTCCTTCGCTCGCCGACTCGGGAGCGATTCAGCTCGGCGGAGACCTTTCGCTGGGCCGTCATCAGCCTCCTGCGTCTCTCCTCGCGCACCTTGGCGGGAAGCAACCCCTGCATCCGCGCCGCGCGCGTCCCCTCCTCCGCACTGAAGGCGAAAACTCCGAGATGATCGAAACGGAACGAGTCGACAAAGGCGAGAAGTTCCTCGAAATCGGCCTCGGTCTCTCCCGGAAAACCGGTCAGGAGGGTTGTCCGGATCGCAACGCCGGGGATTCGTTCGCGGAGCCTGTCGAGCAGGCGGCGGGTCCGGCTCGGGCCGGGGCGATGCATCCTTCGAAGCACCGCTGCGGCCACGTGCTGGATCGACAGATCGACGTAACGGCATACGCGGGGCAGGTCGCGGACGCATTCGGTCAGATCGTCGGTCCAAGTCGCGGGATAGGCGTAGAGAAGGCGGATCCATCGCACGCCGGGGATCCGATCGAGGTCCTTGAGAAGCTCGGACAGCAGTGGCCGCCCGTATCGATCGATGCCATAGGCGGTACTCTCTTGTGCGACGAGATTGAACTCGGCGACCCCTGCCGCCGCCAACCGGCGGACCTCGCGGCCGATCGATTCCCGCGAGCGGCTCCGATGACGTCCCCTGAGCGCGGGGATCACGCAGAACGAGCAGGCCCGATCGCACCCCTCGGAGATCTTCACGTAGGCGGAATGCGACCCGGCCGAGACGACCCGAAGATCCCATTTCTCGGTTACGCGATCCATCCCGCCGAGCTCGACGCGGGGGGCGCCGTCGATTCCTCGCTCGATCAGCGGACGCAGCCTGGAGGCAAGGGCGTGGACCTCACCGGGGCCAACGAGGAGATCGATCTCCGGGATCTCCCGCAGAAGAGCCTCCCCGTGGCGTTGGGCAAGGCACCCGACCACGACCAATCTGGAGTCCGGCCGTTTCTGCGCGCAGAGGGAGAGTATCGCTTCGATCGATTCCCTCTGCGACGCGGTCAGGAATGCGCAGGTGTTGACGATGATCGCATCCGCGTCTTCCGGCCCGGACGTGATCGCGATTCCCTCGTGGATGATCTGTCCGGCCAGAAGATCACTGTCGGCGATGTTCTTCGCGCACCCGAGCGTGACCAATGCGACCCGCGCCTGCCGGGGGGCCTTCCTCATTGCTCCTTCCCCAGCTCGATCACCTCGGTCCCGCGTGGAGGCACGAATCGAAACTCCTCGGGTTTGAGACCCTTTCCGGGGCGCAGTTCGACGATCCGCATCCTGGTTCGGTTTCCCTCAGCATCGACCGCCTCGTAGCAGAGGAGCTTTGCGTCCTCGGCGCGCACCCACAGGCGCAGCTCCCGGAGCGGGAGATTCGGGCCCGGCTGCAGGTCGATGCGTAACGCTCCGGGAGCGAGACTCGAGTCGGGGGACACCCCCGTGACGACGGCCCGCTCGGTCGCCCAATCCAGCAGATCGGCGCCGCGCATCGCATCCTGGCCGAGGGGCGTCTTGAAGACCTGCTTCTGGTCCTCCATGTAGGTCCACACGAAGGTTCCGTCGCAGATCTGCCGCTGCCGATTCGGCGGGTCGAATCGGAGGTCGAAGAAACTCGGCCGAAGGATCTTGAGGGTCCCCCGGCTCAGGAGCGGCTCATCGAATCCGACGAACTGCTGGGTCTGCTCGAACCTGGCCGTGAGGCTGCGGTACCCCTTCCAGACCGTCCGAACCTTCTCGAGAAGCGCTCCCCCATCCGTTGCGGCCGAGGTGGCAGCCCCGGACGCTGGTGGGATCGCAAGGAGCGCGAGGAGGGGGACGAAGACGAGTCGCACCACCCACACGGCCTTACGAACGCTGGCCGACCGGCGGGCCCTGGTGTTCATTCCAATCCTCTAGGAAGTTCTCGTCCACCATCACGTCCCTCGCCTTGCTTCCATCGTACGGACTGACCACACCGGCGGCCTCGAGAAGGTCCATCAGTCGGGCCGCGCGCGAGTAACCGACTTTCAGGCGCCGTTGAAGGAAGGAGACCGAAGCCTGGCGCTCCCGTACGACCAGGCGCAGCGCATCCCCGAACATCTCGTCCTCCTTCGCGGGACCCGCTCCCCCCTGCTCGGACTCCTCCTCGCGGACAAGCGGGACCGAGGGCGGCTGCTCGCGGAGGAAGTTCGCGACCCTCTCGGTGTCGCCCTCCGTGCAGAACGCGCCATGAACGCGGATCGCCTCCGCCTTCCCGGGCGGAACGAAGAGCATGTCCCCGCGACCAAGGAGGAACTCCGCACCGCCGGCGTCCAGGATCGTCCGGGAGTCGATTCGTGAGGCGACCTGAAACGCTATCCGCGCCGGGAAGTTCGCCTTGATGACCCCGGTGAGGACGTCGACGGATGGACGCTGGGTCGCAAGGATCATGTGGATTCCAACAGCCCGCGCCATATGGGCGAGCCGGCTGATCGGCCCCTCGATGTCCGCTCCCTGGGTCAGCATGAGGTCGGCCAGCTCATCGACGACAACCACGATGTAGGGCAGCGGTCCCGGGTCCTCGCTGCTCGCGGCGGCGCGGCGCTGGAACCCGTCGACATTCCGAACGCCGAACTGCCGGAAGAGACGATAGCGTCGGTCCATCTCGCCGCAGAGCCACTCGAGCATCCGGGTCGCGTGCTTCGGCTCGGTCACGACGGGACAGAGAAGCGAGGGAATCCCGTCATACGGCGTGAGCTCGATCCTCTTCGGGTCGATCAGGAGCAATCGCAGCTCCTCCGGCGTTCGCTTGAAGAGCAGGGAGAAGAGAAGTCCGTTCAGGCAGACGCTCTTCCCCGATCCGGTCGTGCCGGCCACGAGCAGGTGCGGCATCTGGTCGAGACGGGCGAAAGCGGGCGCGCCCGAGATGTCCCTGCCAAGGACGAGAGCCAGCGGACCCTGCTGAGCGCGGTACTCTTCGGACTCGAGTATCTCCTTCAACGAGATCATCGGCTGCCTGCGGTTCGGAACCTCGATCCCGACCGCAGCTTTCCCCGGGATCGGGGCGACGAGGCGGATCCGCGATGCGCGCAGGGCCAACGCAAGATCGTCGATCCGGCTCACGATCTGATTCACGCGGACGCCTGTCCCCGGCTCAAATTCGTAGCGGGTAATGACTGGACCCGGGTGGACCTCTCCAACGCGTCCCTGAACACCGAAGTCCTTCAGCGTGCGCGTAAGGAGCTTGGACGTCTCGAGGATCTCATCACGCTCGATCGCCGCCGTCGTTCCATCCAAGTCTTCGAGCAGGGAACTGTCCGGGAGCTTCCTCTGTCCTTCGAGGTCGCCGGGACGAAACGGCGCGGGCGCCTTCGCGGGGGTCGGCCGGCGTGTGCGGATCCGGGGCTCGGGGAGCCGCGGAGGCCGGTCATCATTTCCCTCCCCTGCTTCCTCTTTCTCGTCTTCCTCATCCTCATCGTCCCCGGCTCTCGGATCGCGCGCCGAGATCCGCGGCGATTTATCTTTCACCGGCTTCAAGTTCTCCGATTGCCGGGCCTCCCGCCTCCGTCCGGGAGCGGGACCGGATTCGCGCCGGCGTTCCTGCATGCTGCGTTCCAGGCGCTCCCCGATTACTTCCCGCCACAATGCGGGAAGGCAGACTCGCCACGCGATCCAGGCGGTGACCAGAAGAAGGGCCGCCAAGACGATCCAGCTTCCCCAAGGCCCGAGAATCACCTTGAGCCCGGCGAGTGCGCCAATCCCGAGCCTCCCCCGCATCGGATCGAGGGGGGCGAGTGCCGCGGAGAGCACGAGCAGCAGCGGGAAGATGCCGGAAGCCCAGCGCATGACCGTGAGCTTCCGCCTGCCGAGGACCCAGAACAGCGCGAGGGGAGGCAGGAGGCCCCACAAACTCCACGCGAGAACCGGCCCGATTCCGGAGACGACGCGATCAGCCAGCCAGTCGGCGAGGGGACCGCATGCGGGATGCTCATGCGTCCGGGTCCCGAGAGCGACCCCGGTCAGCGACGCCAGCAGGAAGAGTAGGATCCCCTGCAGCGGGGCCGGGTTCACCGTGGCGCGTTGGGCTGACATTCGTTCCAGTCTATGTGCCCTGGTCCCACGACCGCAGGTAGACCACCTGCTCTTCGGTCAGGCGATCGATCTCGATCTTGAGCGCCGCGAGCTTCACGCGCGCGATCTCTTCGTCGATCTCGTGGGGAACGACGTAGACGCGCCGCTCGAGACCCGTGGCCTTCGACGCCATGTATTCGGCGCAGAGCGCCTGGTTGGCGAAACTCATGTCCATCACGCTCGCCGGGGGTCCCTCGGCCGCCGTGAGATTGATGAGACGGCCGTTGCCGAGGAGATGGATCCGCCGGCCGTCCTCCTGGACGAACTCCTCGACGAAGGGACGGACCTCGCGCCGGGATGTCGACATCCCCTCCAGGGCGGGGATGTCGATCTCGACGTTGAAGTGGCCGGAGTTGGCCAGAATCGCGCCATCCTTCATCTTCAGGAAATGCTCCCTGCGGATGACGTGGATGTCGCCGGTCAGGGTCACGAAGAGATCGCCGAGCGGCGCCGCCGATCCCATCGGCATCACGCGGTAGCCGTCCATCGCAGCTTCGAGCGCCCGGAGGGGCTCGACCTCGGTCACGATGACATTCGACCCCATGCCCCGGGCGCGCATCGCGACGCCGCGGCCGCAATAGCCGTATCCAGCCACGACGACGACGCTTCCGGCTAGAAGCATGTTGGTGCAACGGAGGATCCCGTCGATCGTGCTCTGTCCGGTGCCGTAGCGATTGTCGAAGAGATGCTTCGTCTTCGCATCGTTGACGGCGATGATCGGATAGCGCAGGACTTTGTCGCGTTCCATGCTGCGCAGGCGGATCACGCCGGTCGTCGTCTCCTCCGTGCCGCCGATCACCCGCTCGATCCGGTCCGTTCTCTTCGAGTGGAGTACGGTGACCAGATCGGCCCCATCGTCCATCGTGAGATCGGGCCCCGGTTCGAGAACCTCGTTGATGTGCCTGTAGTAGGTCTCGTGGTCTTCCCCCTTGATGGCAAAGACCTCGATCCCGAAGTCCTCGACGAGCGAGGCTGCGACCTCGTCCTGAGTGGAGAGAGGGTTCGAGGCGCAGAGAAGCACCCGCGCCCCCCCCGCCTTCAAGGTCCGACAGAGGTTCGCAGTTTCGGCCGTTACGTGCAGACAGGCCGCGAGGGTGCGATCCCGCAGCGGTCTTTCCACCTCGAAGCGCTCGCGAATGCGGGTCAGGACCGGCATCTGGCGATCCGCCCAAAGAATCCTATTCTTTCCCTGCGCTGCCGACGCAAGATCCCGGACATCGAAGTTCACCATTCTTCTCTCTCCTCCAATGACTGAGCAGGCTTCGCTAGAGCGCCCGCCGAATCTCCTCGACCCGGTTCGTCTCCTCCCACGGGAAGCCCTCGTCCTCTCTCCCAAAGTGGCCATAGCTCGCCGTGCGCCGGTAGATCGGGCGCAGGAGATCGAGCGTTTCGATGATCGCGCGCGGGCGCAGATCGAAGACCTTCCGCACGGCTTCCTCGATCCGTTCGATAGGCCTCTTCTCCGTGCCAAACGCATTCAGGTGGATCGAGACGGGCTGCGCGACGCCGATCGCGTAGGCGACCTGAAGCTGGATCCGGTCGGCGGCCCCGGCCGCGACCAGGTTCTTCGCGACCCAGCGGGCCGCGTACGTCGCCGAGCGATCGACCTTCGAGGGGTCCTTCCCCGAAAAACTCCCGCCCCCGTGGGGCGCGAGTCCCCCGTAAGTGTCGACAACGATCTTCCGCCCCGTGAGCCCCGTATCGGCCCAAGGGCCGCCGCGAACAAAACGCCCGGTCGGATTGATGTGGAAGACGATCCCCTTCGGGTCGATCAGATCCGCCGGCAGGACCGGCAGGATCACCTTTTCCTTGAGCTCCGACCGAACCTGTTCGATCGGAGTCTCGTCCCGATGCTGTGCCGAAAGGACGACCGTATGGACGCGCGCGGGCCGGCCGCCTCCCGCGTACTCGATCGTCACCTGGCATTTCCCGTCGGGGCCAAGAAAGGGAAGGGTTCCGGCGGTGCGGCAGGCGGCGAGCCGGATGCAGATTCGATGCGCGAGCTGAATCGGCAGGGGCATCAGCTCCTTCGTCTCGTTCGAGGCGTACCCGAACATGATCCCCTGGTCTCCCGCCCCCTGATCCATACGATGCCGGTCATCGCGATCGACGCCGCGCGCGATGTCCGGCGATTGTTCATCGATCGAGGTCAAGACGGCGCAGGTTTCCCAGTCGAAGCCGTAAGAGGGATCGGTGTAGCCGATCTCCCGGATCGTCTCCCTGACGACACGAGGGATCTCGACATACCCGGTCGTGCTGATCTCCCCCGACACGAGCGCGAGCCCCGTAGTGACCAGGCACTCGCAGGCAACCCTGCAGTTGGGATCTTGCGCCAAGAGGGAATCGAGGATCGCGTCGGATATCTGGTCGGCGACCTTGTCGGGATGACCCGCCGAGACCGACTCGGACGAGATGAGGAAACTGCGCTCCATCCTATTCACTCCTTCGTTTCATCGCGCGCTTCCGGAGAGGCTCTCACCGTCCGCCGGGTCCGCCCTAACGGCATCCGGCGCGGCCCGCGCAGCCCTGCGCCGAGGAGCCGCATCCTTCGCAGGCCGGGGACTCCCCTCGTGCGGCCCCCGTCAGGTTACCGGCGCCTCCGCGTCGAGGCAAGGTCTACTGGGAGAATCCCCCCCCGGCGAGAATCACCTCCGAGGAGTCCCCGACGTTGAGGGTCTGGAAGGCGCCGCGCACGACCGCGTTCTCCCCCACGACCGAGCCGTCCAGCAGCATCTCCTCGACCTCCGCGTTCTCGTTGATGATCGAGTTGCGAAGGATCGCGCCGCGGATCCGCGTTCCCCCGGCAACAGAGACGTAGGGCCCGATGATCGAATCCCGGATCTCGGCGCTCGGATCGACCGAAACAGGATGGATCACGACGACGCCCGGAATCGTCGGCGAGCTCGGCATCAAGTCCAGCAGATAGCGGTTCGTCGAGAGCAGGGTTTCCGTCTTCCCGCAGTCGAACCAGCCCTCCACGGGATGGACCGTCATCCGCGCGCCGTCCTTCAGAATTTGGGAAAGCGCGTCGGTGAGCTGGAACTCCCCCCGTGTCATCCGGCCTTCACGAATCATCGCATTCAGCGCTCGGAAGAGGATCTCGGATTGCGGCAAGTAATAGAGTCCGACCAAAGCCAAATTGCTGGGCGGGTTCTCCGGCTTCTCGATCAAATCGCGAACGGTCCCCCCTTCGACCTGAGCGATCCCGAATCTTCTGGGATCCTCGACCTCCTTGACTCCCAGGACGATGTCCGGACCGCTCAGGAATGCGGAGAAATCGGTATGGACGATGGTGTCGCCAAGGACGATCACAACCGGACCGCTCATGATCCTCTCGCCGGCCAGATAGACGGCGTGCCCGAGTCCCAGCGGATCGGCCTGCTCGACGAACTCGACGATGGGACCATAGCGGACCGACACATAGTCGCGGATTCTGTCTCCCATATGTCCGACGATCACGATGACCCGCTCGACGCCTTCAGCGATGAGTCCGTCGAGGATGTGCGCCAGGATCGGCCGGCCGGCCACGTTGATCAGCGCCTTGGGCGTCGTGTGCGTGTGCGGCCGCAAGCGGGTCCCGACACCCGCGGCGGGAATGATGGCGACTGCGGCACTCATTGCCTTTGCTCCTTTCCGAACGCGCTACGGAGACGATGGATCGCCGGAACGGGAGTCGCGTCGACCCGGCGCCGGTCCGAAAGCTCCACGCTGATCCGATCACCCAACAGCACCTGCGCCAAGAGAGCGCCGAGCCCGCGGCCCGGTGCGGGCGGAATCAGATGGACGGGGAAACCGTCGCGGGCCGCCTCGTCCTGCAGGGCCGCGATCAGTCTTCCCCAGGGCTCCGGCAACGGCCACTGCTCGACGAGCACAACGAAGCTGAGCGGGATCGATGCCTCGCGCAACCAGGACCACCCCATCACTTCGTTGTGCGCCATCTCGGGGAGGGGGGAAACAAACGATCCCTGCTTCGCGTTCTCGAGGAACTGGTTGCGCCATCTGATGGCGACAGTCTCCATGGCGCCACCGAAGGGCAGAAGACAGACAAGTCGTCCGGCCAGCTTCCCGGCGATCGAGACCGGGTCGCGATCGGCCCTGCAGCCGTTGATTTCCGTCCGCAGGACGGCGGATGCCTCCGAGATCTCCCACTCCTCCACACCCCCCGCTGCGCGCAGAACGCCCGCGAGCAGCCAGGGAAGCGACGCGCGCGGCGCGAGCCCCTCGGGGACCGGGAAGAACGGAATCGCAGCCTCCCGGCAGAGTGAGAGAATCGTCCCCCCGGAAGCGATGACGCGCGTCGAGATCCCGCGCGCGATCGCCTCGCGCAGCATCGCGATCGCCTCGCCAGTCTCCCCCGAGTAGCTCGTGAGGACGAAACGATCCGATTCACCCAGCCACGGGGGCAACGCTGCCTCGCGACAGGTGAAGACGGGAACACCAGTCCTGCCGATCGCTATCGACGCCAGGGCGCCCGCCATCCCGGAGCCTCCCATGCCGCCGAGCAGAAGAAGCCGGCCCGGCGTGAGAGGATACGCCGGCGAGGGGAGATCCATGCCCCATGCCTGATCCAGCATGTCGGGGAACGATGAGACCCAACCCCGCATCGGATCGAGAGCGCTCACAGGAATGCGTCCAGGTCGAGTCCCGCCGCCCGCACGCCCGATTCCAGCAGGGCGCGCACCTCGGCGCTCGTGGGAGAGGCGAGTGCAGCGAGGACGAGAGACTCGAGCCCCGCCAGGCGGACCGAGCGGACGATGCTCTTGAGGATCGGGATCTGGTGCGGCGAGACGCTCAGGTTGTAGCAGCCCAGTCCGAGTAGAACCAGCGCCCCCAGGGGATGTCCCGACATCTCGCCGCACGACGAGACGGGGATCCCCGCCTCGCGCGCGGACAAGATCGTCTGGCGCAGCAGGCGCAAAACGGCGGGGTGGAAGGGATCGTAGAGGTGGGCGATCTTCTCATTGCCCCGGTCCACTGCCAGCGAATACTGGATCAGGTCATTCGAACCGATGCTGAAGAAATCCGCCTCGCGGGCCAGCAGATCGGCGATCGCGACGGCCGCCGGGATCTCGATCATGACCCCGACCGGAACGCTCTCGGGGATCGAGTGGCCTTCGCTCAACAGCTCCGCCGTACACTCGCCCAGGATCCGGCGCGCCGCCCGGAGTTCCTCGACGCAGCTGACCATCGGAAGCATGATCCGGACATTTCCCGTCGCCGCCGCCCTCAGGATCGCCCTCACCTGGACGCGGAAGATGTCCGGATGCGCAAGCGAGAATCGGATCCCCCTCATTCCGAGAAACGGGTTGTCCTCGCGGGTCGTTCCCAGGTAGGAGGCGAGCTTGTCGCCCCCAAGGTCCATCGTCCGAATCGTCACGGGCCGATTGCGCACCTTTCGGACTGCCTGCTTGTAGACCCGGGTCTGGGCCTCCTCGTCGGGAAGTCGCGGCTCGCGGATGAAGAAGAACTCGGTTCGATACAGGCCGATCCCCTCGGCCCCAACATCCCAGGCTTCCCCTGCATCCTCGGGCGTCTCGATGTTCGCAAGCAGGACGACCTCGCGCCCGTCGAGGGTGGTCGCCGGTTTCCCCGAAACGGCGGGAAAGGTCCTCGCACGACGGTCCCTTTCCGCCCGCCGTTCATGGAAATGCCGAACGTCGACGGGGGTCGGACGGACGACAACGTCGCCCGTGTAGCCGTCGACCAGCAGCGGATCACCCTCCCGCACCCGCTCTGCCAGGTCGCCGAGTCCGACGACGGAGGGAATCCCACGGCTTCGCGCGAGGATCGCGACATGGGAGGTTGGGCCGCCATGATCGGTCACGAATGCGAGGACGCGCTCTCGATCGAGCGATGCCGTTTCGCTCGGCGTAATGTCCCGGGCGACGATGACCACGGGATGGTTCGGCATCCGCTGCGGCTCGGTCGGGTTGGAACCGAGGTGCCGCAATATCCTCCGCTTCACGTCGCGAAGATCGACCGCCCGGCTGCGGAAGTAATCGGTCTCGGATGCCTCGAGCGCGGCCGCCATCCTCCTGAAGATCCGCCGCACGGCCGACTCGGCGGCCAGCTTCTCGCCTTCGATCAGCGCGATGATTTCGCGGAGCACGATCTGATCGTCCAAGATCATCATGTGGGCATCGAGGATCTTCGTCCCCGGATCCTCGGGATCGACAATCAAGCATTCCTTCAGGGCCTGGATCTCGTCGCGGGCCCGGCCGACCGCGACGCGGAAGTGGCGGACTTCCCCGCGCGTCGCGCGCGCCGAGACAATTCGCTCCTCGTGATGGACCTCTTCGTGGATGACGACATACGCGGGGCCCTCGATAAGGCCTGGCGAGGCCGGAACTCCGCGGGCCCGAATGACCCCTGGCCTTACGGTGTCGGAGCCAGGCTCCATCACCCCTCCTCGCCGAACTTCGACTGGACGAGCCGTGCGAGCGCCTCCGCTGCCTGCTCCTCGTCGGGTCCGGTCGCCGTTATCAGAAGCACCGCCCCGGTCTCAGCAGCCAGCATCATCACCCCCATGATGCTCTTGCCGTTCACCGTAAGGTCCCCGTGCTTTACGTGGACCTCGGACTTGTACTCCGCCGCCTTCCTGACGAACAGAGCCGCCGGCCGCGCGTGGATCCCCGGCTGGTTCCTCACGGTGACGCTTCTTTCGACCACGATCGCCTGGAACCCTCCGCAAGTTCGTCGCCGGGGAGATCTCGATCGTCTCCGGCGGACTACTGGACGCGAATGCTCGATGCGATGAGCCAGAGCACCGCCAGTAACAAGGATCCTGCTGCGGAGAAGATGCCGAAGCGGTCGCATCCCCTCCTGAGGAAGAAGAGAGCGGCCACGACGCCGGCGCACCCCGCGAGTGCCTCCCAGGGCCGCCCCGATCGAATCGGGCCGGCCAACCAAAAACCGACCAGACATCCCCACATCAATGCGGCTGCGCGGGAGAGAAGCCGGGCGATCCGGGGCAGACCCCTCATCGACATATCCCCGGCGATCGCCTGCGCGCCATGGACTCCTCGTTCCACGCTCCTCCACCGCAGGCACAGTTCTGGCAGATTGTATACCAGAAGAAGCGTCGTGGCTGATGGAATCGCCCCGGCAACGGATGCGATCAACCCTGCCATGACCGCCAGCGGCCGCAAGAGCCCCCAAACGATTCGATCGCCCAGCGCGCTCAAGGCGGCCGCGATCGTGCTGCGATAGCGAAAGAAGTCCTCTTGATCCGCCGCGTGCGCGAGCCCAACCGCGTATCCAGCCAAGGACGGATTCACGTTGAACGGCTCGTCGGCGCATGCGCGTCGGTCCGTCCCGACGATCCACGCCAGGCCGCCCCTCTGCTGCCCTCTTGGGTTGAACAGAGCCTGCAGCAGGAAACCGCGCGCGAAGAGCCGGATGACGCGCTTCATCCCCTTGCTCCGCGCAGCAGAAGCCCGCCGGCCAGGCCCAGCAGCACACCCCCGACCACCCACGCCGCTCCCGCGCGGATCCTCTGCGGCCGCACGCACAGGAAGAGACCGGCGAGTCCGAAGCAGGATGCCCCGCCCAGGAGCGCTCGCTCGACGGACGATGAGCCGAATGCCGAATCCGGCCGGAAGACGGCCGTCTGGACGGTCGACGCAAGGGCGAGGCCCAGCGCCATCGCCGCCCCGACGCAGAGTACACCCCTGGCAAAGGGCCCGGCCACGCCGAGGAGGATCGCCCGTCCCAGACTCGACGCCCCGCGACGGGGCGCCGCCAGACCACGGCCGGCAGCCCGGCCCGGCGAGGACCCTCCCGCCTTGGGATCCTCGATGCGATCCGCCTCCAAGACTCCGGCCTCTCTTCGCGCGTTGGCTGCCCGCAGTGCTCGCTCCCAAGGGATCGAGACGGCGCCGACGAGGAGCCCGACGACAATCGCGGCACCGATTCCGAGTGGACCCGGGACGGCCGCCGCGACGAGGGCGGCCGCAATCGCCGCCGACCCCGTATCCGGCAGGATCACCCCGCCGATTGGCATCGGCGCGACCCACACGAGCTGCAGCCACATTCCGACGAGGAAGGCCCGTTCGGGCGCTTGCAGAATCAGACCGACGCCGGCGGCCGCCACGATCGGCTGGTGAAACTGGCGGCTCCCGGATGCCCGCTGATCGGCCGCGCACAACCCCGCCCAAAACAAGATCGCGACGATCACGGCCGGCGTAAGGGTCACCGTGTCCGCGACTCCCCGATCTCCCGACCGTGGCTGATCCCCACTCCGATCATTGTCTCGAAGCGCGCGCCGGGCTCGAGCCGCACCTCCCAGTACGCCATCGCGATCGTCCCCTGGAAGATCCTCTCGGCCCCAGACTCCGAGAGCGAGACGGTCTCAAGCGGAGCCCGGACCCATCCGGCGGCCTCGCGAGCCAGCAGATCGACCTGAACCTCCGACCAATGGTCGACGAGCGAGAAGGTCTCGACCCCTCGATGCGCGCCCATTCCCGCGAGATCCGGATCATCCGGTCGCCGGCCGTCGATCATGATGTAGCGGTCCGGCGCGTGCCCGGCCAACAGGTTCACGAGCCACTCGACGCCGAAGTGGAATCGAACGGCCCGATGCGCGAGGCTCTTGACCGAGTAGGCGACCTCGAAACCGCTCACCCCCGCGCGCAGGCGGACGGCCTTCCGCACGGAGAGACGTCCCTCTGGATCCCCTGCAAGCCTCCCCTCCCGTGTGAGCACCGCCTCGACCATCCCACGAGAACGGCGCGTCGTGTGGAGGTAGCGACCCCCTGCGAGATCGCCCTGCCCGAGATCTGTCCGCCCGATCAACCCATCAGGCGTGGGGGCGTCGTCCAGCAGGTGATCGATCAGGCAGAACCTCTCGGAACGGTCGTAGAGGAGGTACCGCTCGAGATGAGCCTCCTTGGACGCAATGGAGTCGTGGATCGTCCGCACGGTCCCGTCTTCCGGCCGATCCGGAGAACCGATCTTCGCGTGGTAGGCTTCACGCCGCCTGGCGAGCCCGTTCACGAGATTCCTATGGCTGGCCCGATCATCGATCTCCGTGACTGCGCCGCCGTGCCGGGGCGAGATGAAGAGGGCGAGCCGGTCGGAGCGAAGAATGACCTCCTCGTAGCCGTCGCCGTCGTAATCGGTGACCTCTTCCTCCGCCCACGGCCCATTTCCTCGCACGGCGCGTTCGAGCTTCTCCTCCCCCAACAGGATCTCCCGGTAGATCGCATCCCGGAGGTGCGGCAGGTAGAGACCGCCGAACACTCCGTGCCAGTAGGCGCAGTTGCACTGCGCCCTCCAGAGGTGATCGCGAATCTCCGAAGCCGCTTCATCCTGCAGTCCTTCGGCGCGGTCAAGGCTTCCGTGAGCAAGGAGGGACCTCTTGTGCATCCGGTTCGATTCCGGGTATCGGATCAGGAAGTTCCGGAAGAAACCTCCCCGCAGGAGGAGTTGCTCCGCTTCACCCCGGCCGGCGTCGCGCAGGAGATGCTGCGTCTCGTCGAAGAGGAGCTGGGCGTGCGGCGGAAGCGCCCACTGGGTCATCTCCCGGTACGATCCGGCAGGGAGATAGATCCCCCCGGTGGGCGGGTAGGACGAGCGGTGCTCCGAGGGAAGGACGAGCCGGAGCCAAGAGCCCTCGTCGCGGACGCGATCGAAGAAACGATCGAGCCATCGCTCCTCGTAACAGAGCTTGTGGGTCCCGGGCCAGACGCCGAACTTCTCGCCGTCGTCCCCGAACAACCGCATCGCACCCGGCGCCTCATCCGCCGAAGCCCGTAGGGTCTCGATCACCTTCTCCGGCGCCGCAAAGGGGATCTCATACCGGAGCTGCATCTGTATCGGGTAGAGGCCGACCGTCGCGCCGGCGTCTTCGGTCAGGAAATAGCCCTTGAGCTCCTCATCGCGCAATCCGACCTGAAGAAACTGGGAATCGTCCAGGCAGAGGTACTCGACCCCCTCCACCTCCAGGTCGGATGCGAGATGCGTCTCCCACACCCTCTCGGCCAGCCATACCCCGCGGGGCCGGACATCGAACCGCTCGGCCAAGAAACGCGCCATCCTCGCGATTTGTCCCCGACGATCGCGTTCTGGCCAGATCGGCAGTATCGGCTCGTAGAATCCCCCCCCAAGAAGCTCAACCTGCCCACGCTCGACGAGCGGCGCAATCCTCAGACCGTACTCCGGATGGTGACGCTCGAGCCACTCCCAGAGACATCCCGAGTTGTGAAGCCCGATCTTCACCTCGGACCGTCTCTCGAGAAGATCGAGAAACGGGAGGTAGGAGCTCTGATACGCATCCTCGACCACGGAATCGAAGTTGCCGACCGGCTGATGGTTGTGGATCACGAAGATGAGCTCGAGCCGTCTCACGCCTCGCTGCCTCCGCGCGCGAGGAGGTCCTGGATCTCCCAGCGGGGTGAGGAGGGGAGATCTTGAGCGAAGAGGACGACCCCCCGCAGGAGAATCGACTCCGCCGCGGCGCGGTCGCCGTCGGTCAGGAAGAGGTAGTCGAGGTAGCGGCGCGCGCCCCTCCGATGATGGAGCCCCCCGAGATTCACTTCTCGGGGAAGAAAGCCGCCGTCGCAAAGCCTCCTGAGCTGCTCGAGACCGCGGACCAGCAAGATCGCGTGCGCCGGGTCGCATCCCTCCGGCGGTCCCGCCCCGAGGAAGGAATCCGCATCGAGGACGAAGAGCGCTGTTCCTTCGGGCAGGGCCGCCTCGAAGAGAAGGCGGCTGAACGAATCGGCGGCCACCTCGTCGTCGACGACGATGAACGACTTCGGGTCCAACGCGGAGCGCCACCCGAGAGCGACCTGGCCGTGGAGCAGCCGGTCGTCGACGCGCGCCCATCGATAGGGGATCACGGCAGGCACTGGATCCCGTCGCGCCCCTTGGCGAGCAGCCGATCGCGGAGCTCTCCAACCGGCACCTTGCCGCGGTAGTGGAGGAACTCGAGGAGCATCGGCAGATTCACGCCCGAGAAGACAAGCGTCTGGGAGTGCATTCTCAAGATCTCCTGGCACGCGTGCCCGCAGCTTCCGCCCCGCAGATCGACGAAGAGGAAGACGGGCATCTCGGGGTGCTCGGCGATCCGTTCGCGCAGCGTCTCGGAGAGTCCTTCCAGCGACGCTCCCTGGTTGCTCACGACGAGCACCCGCTCCTGCGGGCCGAGAATCGCCTCTGCAGTGCGGAGGAGTTCGTCGCCGAGGGCGCCGTGGGTGACGAGTACCGCCAGGACGTCCGGATGCACCGCGTTTACTCCAGATCGTCCCGCGCCAGAACCTCTAGGTTCCGCTTGCGCCGGATCATCTGCAGAAGGTTCTCGTTCAGGTGCTCGGCGGGGTTATAGCCGTACGACTTGACAAGATAGTTGAGCGCGATCGTTTCGGCGATCACCGTGATGTTCTTGCCCGGGAAGATCGGAACGACCACGAGGGGGATCCGCACGTCGAGAATCGTCGTGGAGCGTTCCTCAAGGCCGAGCCTTTCATAGTCCTCCGTGGCATCCCACTCGCGGAGATTCACCTCGACCTCGACCCGCTTGCGCGCGCGGATCGAGCGGATTCCGAAGATGCTCTGGACATCCACGATCCCGATCCCGCGGATCTCCATGCAATGGCGGAGCATCTCGTTGCCCGATCCGATCAACACGTTGTGCTCGCGATGGATCGTGACGATGTCGTCGGCGACGAGGCGGGCCCCCCTCTCGACGAGATCGAGGGCACACTCGCTCTTGCCGATCGCGCTGCGGCCCGTGATCAGCAGCCCGACCCCGTAAACATCGACCAGCGAAGCATGAATCGACGTGCTCGGTGCAAACGCGGACTCCAAGAACGCGGTGAGCGCATGGATCAAGGGGGTGGTGGACATCTCCGAGCCCAGGACCGGGATTTGCATCGCGTTGGCCAGTTCGCACAGCGGGGCCGGGGGCGCGATGCCCTTCGAGACCAGGATGCAGGGGATCTGGAACCGGAAGATGTGCTCCAGGGCCTGCTGGCGTCCCTCGTCCGTGAGGGTCTTGAGAAAGCAGATCTCCGTCTCGCCGAAGATCAGGATCCGCTCCCAGAGGAAATTCTCGACGAAGCCCGTCAAGGCAAGGCCGGGACGGTTGATATCGCCCACGGTGATCGGCTGGCGGCTCGCCAGACCCTCTCCGAGAATCTTCAGCTGAAGTTGCGGACCCGCGCGCTCGCAGAGCTCGCGCACCGACATCCCTGTCATCGCACCTCCCGCGGATCGCGCGGAGGGCGGCGCTCCGTGCCGGATGAGCGGATCATGGCAGCCGCCTCCTGAGGTCGTCGTTCTCCGCCGCCGACGGCGTCATTCCGATTCGACGAAACCGAAGTTCCCGTCCGGGCGGACGTGGACGAGACTGACCTTCCCCGTCTTGGAATTCTTGAACAGGAGGAAGTCGTGGTCCTGTTCGCGCAGCGCGCGGATCGCTTCCTCCACGGTGACCGGTTGCGGGTGGAACTGCCGCCCTCGCACGACGACCGGGTTCCATTCCACCTCTGGCTCCACCTCGAGCAGCTCCGCCTCCTCGATCGGCACGCCGGCGGCCACGGTCCGGCGGTTCTTGCGATCCTTCAAGCGCGCGCTGAACTTCTTGACCTGATTCTCCAACCTGTCGACGACGAGATCTATCGATGAAATCATGTCGTGCGTCTCTTGGCGGCTCGTCAGCTCTGCCCCGTCGGCGCGGACCGTCACCTCCGCGATCTGTCGGTGCTTCTCTTGCGCCAGCACGACGTGAACCTCCTGGATGTGATCGAAGTACCGGCCCAGCTTCTGAACCCGTTTCTCCGCATGCTCCTTCACCTGTGGGGTCAACTCGAACCTGCGCGCGGTCGTGATGATATCCATCTCTCTTCCTCCTGTGTCGGCGGCAGGCCGCCCGACGGACGGATCAGTCTTCGTCCCTCGATCCCGTCCGCCGAAGCTGCCGCTTGCGGAACTGTGCTTTGTCGATCTTCATCTGCTCCCGGTACTTGGCAACCGTTCTGCGCGCGATCTGTATCCCCTCATCTTGCAGGACCTTCGCGATGCTGTCATCGGAGAGGGGGCTGCCCTTCCCCTCGCCGTCCACCAACTCGCGGATCCGCTCCTTGACGGCCTTGGCGGATGCATCCTCCCCCCATTGGGTGTGCAGCCGGCTCGAGAAGAAGAATTTCATCGGAAAGACTCCGCGGGGGGTCTGGACATACTTCGCCTTCGTCACGCGAGCCACAGTCGACTCGTGGATCCCGACGCGCGAGCCGATGTCCTGCAGCGTCATCGGCTTCATGTGCGAGACGCCGTGCTCAAAAAACTCGCGCTGCTCGTCGAGGATCGCCTCCATCACTCGGCTCATCGTGCGGCGCCCCTTCTCGATCGCCTGAATCAACCACCGGGCCGAGGTCAGGCTCCCCTTGACGGACGCCTTCGTCTTCCTGTCCTGGTCCCCCCTGCCCATCAGGACCCCCTCATAGGCGGGGCTGATCCTGAGCCGGGGGATCGAGCGGTCGTTCAAGTAGACCTCGTATCCGTCCCCGACTTTCTCAACGATCAGGTCGGGGTAAATGTAGCGGATGTCGTCACTCGTCACGAGCCGCCCGGGGTGCGGCATCAAGGTGGCGATCGCGTCGGTCGCTTCCTGGATCTTCTCCAGGGAAACCTTGAGATCCCGGGCGATCTCGGCGTGGCGGCGTTTCACGAGATTGTCGAACTGCTCGTCGAGGATTCGCCAGGCGACGCTCCCCTCTTGTCCCTTCGCCCTGAGCTGCAGCAACAGGCACTCGCGCAGGTCGCGCGCTCCGATCCCCGGCGGCTCGCAGGTCTGCAGCTTCACGACCATCGTTCGAACTTCTTCGATCGTCGATTCGGTCGCCCGCGCGATCTCCTCATCGCTCGCCAAGAGATACCCCCGCTCATCGAGCATCCCGATGATGTACTCGGCGAGGACCTCCTCCTTCTCCCCGTCCAGGTCGAGCCGGAGCTGCTCGAGGAGCGATTCCTGCATCGTGGCGCCCGCGACGGGGACTTTCTCGAGGAACTCCGTTTCTTCGGTCTCGCCGCGCGTGAAGGATGTGTCGTATTCCTCGTGGTAGAACTCGGACCAATCGGGCTCTTCCGGCTCCTTCTCCGTCTTCGATGCCTCGGAGTATTGATCGTCCACCGCGGGCGACGGCGTCTCGGCCGACCCGGCCTCCTCCTTGGGAGCCTCGTCCACGATGGCGTCCTCTTCCTCAAGCTCCAAGACGGGGTTCGTCAGGATTTCCTGGTGGAGGACCTGTTGCAGTTCCAGGGTCGGGATCTGGAGGAACTTCAGCATGAGCTGCACCTTCTGTGTGATCACGAGGTGCTGGCGCATCTCCATCCCGAGCCTCGGTCTCATCTCCATGAACGGTTCCTCGTCTTCCCGCCGGCCATCCTAGAGCCGGAAGTTCTCGCCCAGGTAGATCCGGCGGGCTTCCGGGTCGTCGGCCAGCTCGCTGGCCGTCCCCGATCGCAGGATCCTCCCCTCGTACATCAAGTAGGCGCGGTCGGTCGCGTTCAGGGTCTCCCGCACCGTGTGATCGGTGATGAGGATCCCGAGGCCGCGGTCGCGCAGCCTCCGGATGATCCCCTGCAGTTCCGAAACGGCGATGGGATCGATCCCCACGAACGGCTCATCCAGGAGGAGGAAGGAAGGGCTCGTCGTGAGCGCGCGCGTGATCTCGCAGCGCCTGCGCTCCCCTCCGGAGAGCTGCATCCCTTTCCGATCCCGGAGATGGAGGATATCAAGCTCGCGCAAGAGGCCCTCACACCGCTTGACCCGCTCCTCCTGCGGCATCGGAAGGCTCTCGAGGATGGCCATCACGTTGTCCCAGACGCTCAGGCGGCGGAACACACTCGGCTCCTGCGAGAGGTACCCGATCCCGAGGCGCGCGCGCTGGTACATCGGCATGCGCGAGATCTCCCTCTCCCCGAGGAAGATCTGTCCGCCATGAGGCGGCAGGAGCCCCACGATCATGTAGAAGGTCGTTGTCTTGCCCGCGCCGTTGGGTCCGAGGAGCCCCACAACCTCGCCGGGCGCCACCTCGATCGTGACGCCGCGAACGACCTCGATCTTGCCGTAGGAGCGGACGAGGCCTTCCGCCCGAAGCGCGCCCGGTGGAGCCTTCCGCGGCGCGGGCGCGCAGCTCGCGCTATCGGGCAACACGGAGAGTGTCCGTTCGGAAGATCTCATCGCCAATCCCCGTCTCCTCGCGCACCGATGCCTTCACGTCCTTCAGAATCTCGTAGCTCACGAGGTTCGGATCGCTCCGGAAACCCGTCCCTGTCAAGACGTCCCGGCCCCGAATCAGTCGCACGAACTTCTCCGAACTGACGCGCGCGCTCTTGCGGTCCCAGGACAGCTCTTCCGTCTCCAGGCGGCTGCCCTCGCGCGTCACGACGACGACACTCCCCAGAGCGATGAGTATCCCCTTCTGCGAGTCGACGCGCCCGCTGTCGGAGGTGAGAACGGACCGGACGCGATCGGAACCTTGGTAGAAATCGACCCGCAGGCTCTCGAGCCGCGTCGGATCGGACGCCGAATCGCGCGTGGCCTTCTTGGCCCGCAAGATCCACTCGAGCTTCCCCTCGCTCGTTTCGCGCAGTTCGAGGTTCTCGAAACTCTGGACCGGAGTTCGAGCGCCTTCCCCCCGCTGGGCCGGCGCCTGCGACGGAGACGTGCAACCGCCGGACAGCGCGAGGAGAACGGCAGCGCCGAGCCCCGCCATGGCCCACCTAGCCCGCAGCATTCGGTTCCGTCCGCCAGCGATCATGGGCCGCAAGGAGCTCCCAGTACCCCAGATGTCCCGTCGCGGCCACGACGCCAACGCCCCCGCGCCAAACCCCTGATGAGATGATCTTCTCCCTCCACCCGGACAATTCGTTCCAGGTCGATCCGATCGAGCCGATGAAGCCTCAAGAAATCGACCGCGCTGGACCCGAGGGTGCGCAGACAGGGCAGCACGGAGCACCGGATGCCGCATGGTCCGCCGAAGCCGTTTGACCCGCCCCATCGGAACCTCCAGGGCCCATGCTAGGAGGCGGCTCAATGGCGATCAAGCATGGACTATGCCAGAGTGGGCCCAACCCGCATCCCAAGCCGCAAGCAGTCGTGCAAATGGATCACTCCGTCCGGTTTACCGTCCGCATCCACAACCAGCAAGGCTGTGATCGGCCCGCCGGGGTTAGCCTCCATCTGATGGACGGCGCTCGCCAGAAGCTCTTCCCTATCAATGGTTTTCGGCCCTGGCGTCATAACCTGAAGGATTTTCAGGTTCTCCACGGCCCCAAATCGATGGAGGAGGCGACGGATATCGCCGTCCGTCAGGATCCCGATCAGGCGTCCGGTCTCGTCGATTACGCTCGTCATGCCCAGACGTTTCTCGATCATCTCGACGAGCGCCTCCCGCAGAAGGGCCTTTCCGTGGATTCGGGGAATGGCTTCGCCGGTTCGCATCACATCCTTGACGCGCAGCGTGACAATGCGGCCGAGGGCGCCCCCCGGATGGAGGAAGGCGAAGTGTTCTTGGGTGAGTCCCTTCTCCCAGAGGATAAGCAGCGTCAGCATGTCGCCCAGAACCTGGAAGACCGTGGTGCTGGTGGTCGGTACTTCCTGAATCGGCCCGGCCTCTTCGATCGCGCCTACATCGAGAACCAAGTCGGAGAGGTGCGCGAGCTGTGAATCGGCACGGGT
>CAZNRY010000023.1:0-2390 GCA_964575675.1 uncultured bacterium | reverse complement strand
CGGGACGAGGTCGAGTAGCTCGCGGCTCTCGCCGCTCTTGCTCAGGAAGAACCCGACGTCGGCAGGTCCCACGAGCCCCAGATCTCCATGCATCGCGTCGACCGGATGGAGGTAGACCGCCGGCGTGCCCGTGCTCCTCATCGAGGCGGCGATCTTCGAGGCGACGATCCCGCTCTTCCCAACGCCGCTCACCAGAACACGGCCCCGGCAATCGCGGAGCAGGGTCACGGCGCGCTCGAGCTCGGGCCGTTCGCAGAGCGCCGAGAGCTTCGAGACCCCCCGCAGTTGCGAGTCGAGGATCTCGCGGGCCCGCTTGGCTATCAGGCTCATCATCACCCCCCCCGTCGCTCGAGGTTCCCCCGCACGGACTTCCACTCCCGCATCTCCTCGACGAAACTCGGTATCGAGGAGAGCGGCAACTGTGTCGTCGGATCCGAAAGGGCGCGTTCGGGATCCGGGTGCGTCTCGAAAAACAAGCCGTCGGCCCCGGCCGCGATCGCGGCCCGCGCAAGGGGGGAGGCGAAACGCCGATCCCCGCCCTGTCCGGGATGCTGAAGCGAATGCGTGACGTCGAAGACGACGGCACACCCCATTGCCGCCATCACGGCGAGGCCCCTCATGTCCACGACCAAATTGTGGTAGCCGAAGGTCGTTCCCCTTT
This sequence comes from uncultured bacterium, assembly GCA_964575675.1. Classification (GTDB taxonomy): domain Bacteria; phylum Eisenbacteria; class RBG-16-71-46; order CAIMUX01; family VGJL01; genus CAZNRY01. The sequence goes on along the minus strand of CAZNRY010000023.1, from coordinate 1,729 downwards.
CGGTGAGCCAAAACTCGCCGTCCGGGCGGGCTTCGCGCAGTTTCTCGACAACGCGCCCCATGTCGTCGGGGGCGAGGAACTGCCCCTTCTTGACGTTCACGATGCCGCAGGCGCGCGCAGCTTCCTGAAGCAGGCGCGTCTGGCGGCTCAGGAAGGCGGGAATCTGAAGGACCGAGACCGCCGCCGCCGCCGGCGCGACCTCAAGACGGCAGTGGACGTCGGTCAAGACGGGAACCGCAAGCTCATCGCGCACGCGGGACAGGATCCGCAGCCCCTCGTCAAGGTCGGGCCCCGTGAATGAACTCACCGAAGAGCGATTGTCCTTTCGATAGGAGCTCTTGAACACGAAGTCCACGTCGAGACGCCGGCAGGTTTCCTTGAGCGTCGCGGCCACATCCATCGTCATCGATTCCGACTCGATCACGCAGGGCCCCGCGATCACGAAGAGGCGTCCGGGCAGGCAAGGCCGGCCCAGGAATGTTGCCTCATGTTCACGCAAGACCAGACCTCGCCTTCTCTTTCGCGCCGTTCTCACGGCGGAAGCGCGCCGCCGCGTTGACGAACTCGCGGAACAGCGGATGCGCTCTCTGCGGCCGGCTCCGCAGCTCCGGATGGAACTGGACGCCCACGAACCACGGGTGGTCCGGGAGCTCTACGATCTCGACCAGATCGTTGTCGGGGCAGACGCCCGAACAGACCAATCCGGCGCGCTCGAGCGCCTCGCGGTACGCGTTGTTGAACTCGAAGCGGTGCCGATGGCGCTCCCCGATCTCCTCCTCGCCATACGCGGCCCCGGCGCGGGATCCGGGGGCGAGGCGGCAGCGATAGGAGCCGAGCCGCATCGTTCCCCCCTTAGCCCCCGCGTGTGATTGCCCGGCGAGCAGGTCGATGACGGGGTGAGGCGTGTCGCGGTCGAACTCGGTCGAGTTCGCTCGCTCCATCCCGGCCCGATGCCGTGCGAACTCGATCACGGCGCACTGGAGTCCAAGACAGATTCCGAAGAACGGCACCCCCTTCTCCCTCGCGTAGCGCGCCGCCGCGACCTTCCCCTCGATCCCCCGCTCCCCAAACCCGCCCGGGACAAGGATTCCGTCGACGGCATCGAGCAGCGCCTCGGGGCCCTGCCGCTCCAGATCCTCCGATTCGATCCAACGTATCGCCACGCGCACGCCATTCGCTGCTCCCGCGTGGATGAACGACTCGACGATGCTCTTGTATGCATCCTGCAGATGGGTGTACTTGCCGCACATCGCAATGGTCACCTGCTCGGTGGCCTCGCGGATCGAGCGGACCAGCCGCTCCCAGGGGGCGAGGTCGAGGGACCGCCCCCCGTTCATTCCAAGCTGATCCAGTACGAGCCGATCCAACCCACCGCGATGGAGCATGAGCGGAACCGCGTAGATCGAATCGACGTCGAGCGCCTCGATGACGGCCTCCGCGGGAACCGAGCAGAAGAGCGCGATCTTGTCTCGAACGTCGGAGGCGATCGGCACCTCCGTCCGGCAGAGAAGAATATCAGGCTGGATGCCGATCTCGCGAAGCTCGCGTACGCTGTGCTGGGTCGGCTTCGTCTTCAACTCATGGGCCGCCTTGATGTACGGGACAAGGGTCAGGTGGACGAAGAGGGTCCGCCCGCGGCCAAGCTCGAGTCGGAGCTGCCGGATCGCCTCCAGGAAGGGAAGGGATTCGATGTCGCCGACCGTGCCGCCGATCTCCACGATGTCGACGG
>CAZNRY010000022.1:0-31501 GCA_964575675.1 uncultured bacterium | reverse complement strand
AGTCGGCTCTCAGATCCTCGAGCGTGAACTCCGTCCCATCGATCACGATGAGGACGGGGTCGGCCGCTTGGGCTATGGCGACTCTCACGCCCGGGAGAGAGACGGCCAGGAGCGCCGCCATAAAAGCGCGGCGAAGTGGATTGCGGCGATTGGAAAGCCGGTGCATGGCTTGCCTCCCCCCCACTATAGCGCCCCGCGCGGGTCCGGTCGGCACAGGACTCCCGCCGATAGACCCCCCCGTTCTCCGCGTCCGAATAGTAGAATGAACGGTCGATGGACCCTCGAGAGCACGACCCCCACGCGCACCCTGGCCCGGAGGCAGGCCCTGTGCCGGGGGCCGTGCATGCGATCCCGATCCCCTACTGGCTCCCCTCGCCGATCGCAAAGAGGCTGCGGACGACCTTCCGCGCCCTGCGCCACCGCAACTTCCGCCTCTTCTGGACGGGCCAGCTCGTCTCGCTGATCGGTACCTGGATGCAGAGCGCCGCGCAGGGGTGGCTCGTTCATCGCCTCACCCACGAGCCGATCTGGTTGGGGCTGACCGGGACCGCCACCTTTCTGCCTGTCTTTCTCTTCTCCTTTCTCGGGGGGGTCGCCGCCGACCGCCTGCCGAAAAGGACTCTGATCATCGCGACCCAGTGCGTTGCCTTGAGCCTTGCGCTGGTCCTCTCGATCCTGACCTTCACGAATACCGTGACGGTTTATCACATCCTCGTCATCGCGTTCCTCCTGGGCACGGTCAACGCTTTCGACATGCCGGCCCGCCAATCGTTCGTGTTCGAGATGGTCGGCGACGACGACTTGATCAACGCGGTCGCCCTGAACTCCTCCGTGTTCAACACGGCGAGGGTGGTCGGCCCCGCTGTCGCGGGACTCCTGATCGCGACCACGGGCGAGGGAGTCTGCTTCCTCCTGAATGGCCTCTCCTTCATCCCCGTGATCATCGGCCTCCTCGCGATGCGCCTGCCGCCGCACCCGAGCCGCACGCATCGCCCAGTCATGCAGGAGTTGCGTGAGGGGTTCGGATTCGTGCTCCGGACGCCACGCGTCCGCACGCTCCTGCAGGCGGTTGCCGTCACGAGCATCTTCGGGATGTCGTTCACGGTCCTGCTGCCGGTATTCGCCGAGAACGTGCTCGGCCGCGGCGCAGGCGCCTATGGGCTCCTGATGGGCGCGGTCGGGCTCGGCGCGGTGACGGGAGCTCTGCGGCTGGCGGGGAGGACGAGCACGAAGGGCTCGGGACGATTGATCGCAATCGGGATGACGGTCTTCGGACTGGCGCTCTTCTGCTTCTCGTACTCGAAGAGCTTTCCTCTGTCGGAGCTCCTTCTCTTCTTCGTGGGGGGGGCGATGATCACGCAGCTCGCGACGACGAACACGCTCCTTCAGCGAACGGCGCCCGATGCGATCCGCGGGCGGGTCCTGAGCGCCTACACGTTCGTCCTCGTGGGGTTGGCGCCGATCGGGACATTCCTCTATGGCCTCGTGGCGCAGAAGATCGGAGGGCCATGGGCCGTGAGGATCGGCGGGGTTATCTGTCTTGCGGGAGCGGCCTGGTTCTCGACCCGGATCCCTCTCTTGCGAATCGCGGCGAACCCGTCGCTTCAGCGGACGGGCGAGGCGTCCCCTCCCGCCGCGGCCCCCAGATCCGGGGCGTAGCTCGCCGAGCAGTTGTCCGTCTCGTGCAGCTCGACCTCGACGACCGGCAGGCCGAGCGATCTCAAGTTCTCGCAGACGTGGCGGGCGAGGTTCTCGGCGGTCGGGTTGAAGTCGACCGCGTAGACCTGCTCCCCGATCGCCCGCAGCGCCGCGACGGCGGGATCGTCGCGGTGGAGGATCAGCCGGTGATCCAGCGTGCCGTCGAGCCAGCGGGCCATGGCGGTCTTCACCTCCGCGAAGTCCAAGACCATCCCGGCCTCATCGAGCCGCCTGGATGCAAGGGAGACCCGCAGCCGGCCGTTGTGGCCATGCAGGCGGGCGCACTTCCCCTCGTAGGGGAAAAGGCGATGGCCGTAGGAAAACGAGACCTCGCGAGTGATCCGAAACATCGGGGAACCTCCGAGTTGCCGCTGCCGGGTCCATTCTATAGGGCTCCGGCCGGTCCGCGATAGCCGCCGCTTCGCGGGAGGCCGGCCCAGATCCCGCGGGGCTCGGCGGCGCCTCCACCTGCTCCAGAATCCCCGGAACTTTCCCGCCGGATCGGCTTACAAAACGCGAAACGGAGCCCGCGAGGGGCCAAACAGGGGGGCCGAAATCCGGTGAAACGCACGCGGGATCGGGAGATGCCCAACGGGACTCGGAGGAGAGAGCCAATGAACGCCAGGATCACGAATCGGTTCCGGCGGCGACTCCTTGCCGAGCTAGGCCAGAATGGTCGTCTGCTGGGGCAGTTGAAGAAGTCCGTCGCGGAGCAATCGGTCCGGTACATGGAGAACGGCGGGGCCTTCGCCAACCACATGGCCGACACGGCCACCGAGGAATCGGACCGTGAGTCCGACTCCTTGCTGATGGACGCGCAGGGGCGGCTCATTTACGAGATCGAGCAGGCCCTGCAGAGGATGGAGGAAGGCCGCTTCGGCGCCTGCGAGTCTTGCGGGAGGCCGATCGAGGAGCGAAGGCTCGAGTTCCTTCCCCAGGCGCGGTTTTGTCTCCGCTGCCAGGAGAGAGAGGAGCGCGTTCGAAGGAACTGAGCACGTCGCCATACGACGCCGGTTTTTTGAGAGAGGAAGATAGCCGTGATCTGCCGGGGCGAGTCCCGAGTGGGACTCGCGATCCGGGGCGCCGACCACCCGAGCGAGGACCGGGGGCTGGCGCCCCGGTCATTTCTGGTCATTTATTGGGGAAGACGACGCCCGGAATGCCCTATGATCGGCCGTTCGATGGAAGCCCGGCCGGATGGCGATGGTGCCAGGCGACGGACCGCTCTCTCGCACCGGGACGACCTGACCAACCAGTGTACGCCAATCGAGGAGGAGCCGGTGGAAGAAAACAGTCGTCCGCGGATGCGGCCCCAGTTCGGGGTCCTGGTCTTGCCGATTCTGTTGATCCTTGGATGTGGAACGAAGGAAAAGCCGCAGTCGAGCGCAGTCGCGGCGGCCGACAGCGTCGCCTTCGCCGCGGTGGGCGCGATCGAGGACGATGCCGCGCGCTTCGAATCCCTGGCCCGTTTCGTCAAGGAACGCCCAAGGAGCGAGCAGGCCGGAAGGGCGTACGTCGACCTGGTCGATCTGGCCGGAACGAGTGATCCAGCGGCCGTTCCCGGATTCCTGAAGCAGGTTCTCGCCTCCGACTTCGCCTCCGCCATGCCGTACAACGCGATCGGATGGAACCTTGCCGAGGCGGGCGAGCACCTCGACCTGGCGGTGCCGATCTTGGAGAAGGGGGTCGCGAAGGTGCGTGCGGCCGGCGATTCGACCGAACTCGCCGCGATCCTCGACAGCGAGGCCTGGGCCCGGTACAAGAAGGGCGATCATGCCCTCGCCGTCCAGAGGATGGAAGAAGCCTACAAGCTCAACGGGCCCGGCGACGACGAGTACGACAAGCACATGGCCTTGATCTACGATGCCGCGGGAATGGGCGAGAAAGCGAAGCCGCTCTACCTCGGACTTCTCTCGCACATGGAGAATCCAGCACTCCGGGAGAGCCTTCACAGGATCGTGACGAACGCCGGGGGCTCGACCGCGGACATCGACGCAGAGATCTCACGCCTCCGCGAGGCAGAGGCGAAGGATGTCCCCGACTTCTCGATGCCGAGTCTGGCGACCGGAGAAGCGGTGTCGCTCGGGGACTTCCGCGGCAAGGTCGTCCTGCTGAGCTTCTGGCACCCGACCTGAGGCGCCTGCCGTGTGGAGTATCCACACCTGGTCGACCTCTACGCGCGGCGCGGCGGCAGCGACTTCACGATCCTGGGCGTCGAGACGACGAACCGCCCCGAGCTCGCGAAGCTGTGGGTCGCCGACATGAAGGCGACCTTCCCGATCGTCACGGACGAACTCAAGATGGCGCGGAGCATCTTCCAGCTCAAGGGCGTGCCGACGAACATCCTGATCGACCGCAAAGGCCGCGCGATCTTCCGGCACCTCGGGTTCAGCCCGGGCGATGAGAAGATCCTGGAGGCGGAGGTGGAGTACCTGCTGGGGAGGAAATCGTAGAACGGATCTCTGATTGAGAACCGAGGTCGGCCTGTGGCGCATGGGCCGGCCTTCGTTTGGGAGCGCCGGCGGGGATGCATGGGCGTCGGAGGCTGGTGTGCCGCAAGGAATCCAAGCAGGAAATGATTCGGAAATGAATCGGGCACGACGAGCGACATGACAAGTCACATACTATGTCGTAACGCATTATGTCACTTTCTATTAGATCGATATTCGATTGTATTTGACGTGGAAATGGAAGTGACTATCATGATTTCATGATCAAGTACAGCCTGCCGGACGACTGGATCAAGTACGACTTCGTGAAGATCGGCAACGAGTTGACGCTCGCAAAGGCCGCCATCCTTTCGCTCACCAACATCCCCTACCAGCGAAGTTGGACTGATCAGCTTCAGGTGGTGCAACTCAAGCGCGAAGTGGCTGGAACGTCTCGCATCGAGGGGGCGGATTTCACGGACAAGGAACTTGACGCTGCAATGACTGAATCGCCCGAGCAGTTGCACACGCGGTCACAACGACAAGCCGCCGCCGCTGTACGGACTTACCGGTGGATTGCCGGTCTTCCGTCTGATCGGCCAGTCCATGGAGACCTCGTCAAGGAAGTGCACCGGCACATCATTACCGGGGCCGACGATGATCACTGTCCCCCCGGTCAGCTGCGCGGGCGGGATATGAACGTCACGTTTGGGATTCCGCCGCATCGCGGCGCGGAAGGCGGTCCGGAATGCGAGGCGGCGTTCAACGGACTCTGTGGAGCGGCGAGAAACGAATTCCTTCAGCACGATCCGCTGATTCAGGCATTGGCTCTCCACTGCCACTTTGCGGCCATGCATCCCTTCATGGACGGAAACGGCCGCACCGCCCGCGCGCTGGAGGCTCTCATGTTGCAGAGAGTCGGCCTGAAGGACATTCTCTTCATCGCCATGTCGAACTACTACTACGAGGAGAAGAACGCATACCTGAAGGCGCTGGCATCGGTCCGGGCTGCGGACCATGACCTGTCCGACTTCTTGCTCTTCGGGTTGAAGGGCATTGCCATCCAATGCAACCGGCTTTTCGCCGAGATTCGCAAGAACGTCGCAAAGGCCCTGTTCCGCAATGTCATGTTCGATCTGTTCAACCGGCTGCGCACGACGCGAAGGAAGGTCATCGCGCAGCGCCAGGTTGACATCCTCAAACGCCTGCTGGCGGTTGACAAGTTGACGCTTGAGGAATTGACCGAGCAGACGGCCGCCATCTACGGACCGCTGAAGAATCCGTACAAGGCACGGATTCGGGATATCAACTACCTACTCAGGTTGCGGGCGATGGGGTACAACAAGTTGCCGGAGAACCGATACGAGTTCTTCGCCCGGTTGGAGTGGCCTACCGAAATCACGGAAACGGAGTTTTTCAAGAGCGTCAAGGAAATGCCGAAAGCCAAGACGCACGGCTTCTTGTCCTGATGTCCGGGGAGAGCCACGGCACACTTCTCGCTTCATACAACTACATGCTCGCATTGTCGTCGAATCCTCGACGGTGGAAGCTCAGACCGCCGGCAATCCCTGCGGACCGGCGAACGTCCATCCATGCCAACTCGAATTGGCAGAACTGGGCACGCGAAACCGGCAAACGTCCGCCGCGTGGTCGATGCCGCCCACACCATCGAGCGAGTCATCACATCACACCGGCGAACGTCCATCCATGCCAACGCGCATCGGCAGAACTGGGCACGCGAAACCGGCAAACGTCCGCCGCGTGGTCGATGCTGCCCAGCGTATCGAAGAGGCGATCGCCTCGGACCGGCGAATGTCCACCCATGCCAACGGGAGCTCCGTCGAGCGGATCTTCGCATGGCGGCCCCCGCCGACCGGAATCGGCAGAACTGGGCACGCGAAACCGGCAAATGTTCGCACACTGGGCAACAGGCGACGGCTCACAGGACACACTTGATCGATATGTATCAATCGTGCATATTTATGCACATGAGAACGACTCTGAACATCGATGACGCCCTGCTCCGGCAGGCGGCCCGACTCACGGGCGTCAAGGAGAAGACGTCGCTCGTCCGCCTGGGTCTCGAGGCGTTGGTCGCCCGAGAAAGCGCGCAGCGCCTCGCCAGCCTGGGCGGCACCGAGAAGAAGCTGTCCCCGATTCCCCGGCGGCGTCACGGATCGGACTGATGGTCCTGGTCGATACCTCGGTCTGGGTCCAGCACCTCCGGTCCGGGAACGCCCGGCTCCGCGCCCTTCTCCAGGACGGCGAGGTCGCGGTCCACCCGTTCGTCGTGGGCGAGCTGGCGTGCGGCAACCTGCGCAACCGCCGCGGGATCCTCGGCCTCCTGCAAGCTCTTCCCGAGGTTCCGATCGCCTCGCAGGAAGAGGTTCTTCACCTGATCGAAGCGCGTCGGTTGTACGGCCGCGGATTTGGGTGGGTGGACGCGCACATTCTCGCTTCGGCCATCCTGGCCGGCACGTGGATCTGGACGCTCGATCGCGCATTGCACCGGGCGAGCGCCAAGGTGGGCATCGCCGCATAGGAAGAGGCGCCGCTGCGCTTCATCCGCGCATCACGGCGCCCACTTCGCTCCCGCCACCGGTCGCGGCGGTCTCGTCACTGCGTCGCAGCGGCCCTGACGATCTCGGTACTGTGTCGCGCCGGCCGCGTGCGCCCCTCCCGGCGGCCGGCCTCGCACCGTCCCCCTACTTCAGCTTCGCGAGGATCGCATCGGTCATCTGTTGTGTCGTCGCCGCGCCCTTCGAGAAGACGCCAGGACCGCCGGGGATCCGCAGCATGTCGTAGGTGCGGACCCTCCCCTCCTTGATCACCGCAGCGATCGCCGCGCGGATCTTCTGGGCACTGGCGGTCTCGCCGACGTGCTCGAGCATCATGACGGCCGTCATGATCATCGCGATCGGATTGACGATCGAGGGGTTCAGCTCCTGGTACTTCGGCGCGGAGCCATGGGTCGGCTCGAAGACGGCGCATTCGCGGCCGATGTTGCCGCTGCAGGCGAAGCCAAGACCGCCGACCAGGCCGGCGAAGGCGTCGCTTATGATGTCGCCGAACATGTTGCTCGAAACGACGCAGCCGAAGTCCTCCGGATTCTTCGTCAGCCACATCATCTGCGCGTCGATGTTGACCGACCAGAGCGGGACGTCGGGGTACTCCTTCGCGACCTTTTTCGCCTCGGCTTCCATCATTCCAGAGGTTTCGCGCAGGACGTTCGGCTTTTCGCAGATCGTGACATTCGGGTAGTTGAACTTCCGGGCGTGCTCGAAGGCCGCGCGGATGATCCGCTGCGCCGCCGGCCGGGTGATGATCCGCGTCGAGATCGACATCTCGGAGCTCGGCACGTGCTTGAACATCTTCATCCGGAGATGCGTCTCGAGCGCGGAGCGGACCACGTCGGGCGGATTCGTCCACTCGACGCCGCCGTAGAGCCCCTCGGTGTTCTGGCGGAAGACCACAGCGTTCACCTTCGGCTCAGCGAAGCCGGCGCCCTCCTTGCGGATGAAGTTCAGCGGGTTCCCCTCGAAGGCGATGCAGGGACGGATGCAGATGTCGAGATCGAACTTCTGCCGCATCGTGACGATCGGGCTGTAGTACGTGTACCCCTTCCCCTTGAGGGAGGGCTCGAGCTCCGCCTCGGCCTTGTCCTTCGGCTTCGAGGTGATCGCGCCGAAAAGGCCGAGCTTGTGCTCGGCGAGCAGATCGATCGTCCGATCGGGAAGGGCGTTGCCCTCCTTGCACCAGAAGTCCCAACCGATGTCGGCCGGGATGTAGTTGGCCTCGAACCCAACCGCATCGAGAACACGGAGCGATTCGGGGAGAACGGTCTTTCCGATTCCATCACCGGGCATCACGACGACGTTGCGCTTCACGTCCGCACCTCCTCTTCAACCCACCGGTTCAACCACAGGCCCGTGAATTCAGGCCGAGCCGATTCGCACAGCGCCGCGCCCGCCTACGCCCGACTCCGGATGATGTAGAGAATCCGGGTCTGGCGGGCCTCAGCAAACGCCATCTTACGGAACGGTAAGGGACTCGGTCAACGGAGGGGGCGGGGCGGCGGGGCGAAATCCGCTAGCGCGGGCCGGCCCCGCGGGATGCGCGTGGCAAGCTTCTCAGATCTACTAAAACTGGTTTAGCATCCGGCGAAATTGACCCACAATCGGATGTTCCAGTTTCGGGCCGCTCATCGTACCGTGCATCGAGGAGGTGGAACGTGACAAAGATAGTCGAGAAACTTGCGATTCTCGGGTGCGGGAACATAGGAAGCGCGATCGCGCGGGGGCTTGCCCGGTCGGGGCGCCTGCCTGCCAAGCAGATCATCGTGACCCGACGGAAGACCCATCTGAGTGCCCATCTCACGAAGGAAGGATTCACGGTCCAAAGCGACAACCTCGACGCCGTGCGCCGGACGAAGGTCGTCATTCTCGCGGTCGATCCCCAGCACCTGGCGCCGCTCGTTCGCGAGATCGCCCCCGCCCTCGATCCGAAGCACCACGTCCTGATCTCGATCGTCTCGGGTGTGAGCATCGCCGAGATCCTCGCGCTCGCCGGGAAGACCCTTCCCGTCGTCCGCGCGATGCCGAACACCGCGATCGCGATTCAGGAATCGATGACATGCCTCGCGGCGCCCGCGGGATCAGAGAAGGCGCTGCAGCTCGCCCGCACCTTGTTCGATGCGGTTGGCAAGACGCTCGTGATCGACGAGGACCTGATCGTCCCTGCCACCGCCCTCTGCGCCTGCGGAATCGCTTTTTTCATGCGCGCGATCCGCGCCGCGTCCCAGGGCGGGATCGAGATCGGCTTCCACGCTTCCGACGCCCTTTGCATGGCGGCTCAGACCGCCAAGGGCGCAGCCGGTCTCCTGCTCACCGAAGGAAGTCATCCGGAGGGAGAGATCGACAAGGTCACGACCCCTCGCGGATGCACGATCGCGGGATTGAACCAGATGGAGCACGAGGGTTTCAGCTCCGCGATGATCCGCGGAATCGTCACATCCGCCGAGAAGGCTTCCAAGCTCTACGTGAAGGAAGAGGTCTAGGGAAGAGGAGCGCATCCCATAAGAAAAGAGGAGACGGACTCCCTCTCGGAGGAGATGGTGAGGGGCAGGCAGGAAACCTCACCGTTGAAGGAGTCCGTCTCGCTGACGCTGTTCCGCTGAGCTGGCCACCCTCACAAATCCGACCGGGCCAACCCTTAGGGTCTAGCTACTAATTACAAGACACATGCCATTCCACTAGAAGTTCCATTAAATATAGTTAACGCCTTGTGATATAACACTTTAAGTAACTTCCACGGAAACCTGCTTGTGGATTCGGACACGCCGGAAGCCCTCCGGAACAGGGTAGATTCGTGCAAGTGTTACCTTTTTACCCTGCTCGGAAACAGGTATGTTACGGTGTCCAGCGGTCGTGGAGGTTCGATGCCCCGGCAGTACAGAATCCTGGTCGTCGATGATGAGGAGCCGATCCGCAAGGGGTTGGCCCGACTCATCTCGGACATGGGTCACGGCGTCGATCTTGCCGCGAACGCCGAAGAGGCGCTTCAGAAGGCGCTCGCCGCCCCTCCGGACCTGGTGATCACCGATCTTCAACTTCCCGGCCGCGATGGGCTCCAGCTCGTCGGGGACCTGAAGGAACGCGGGATCGAGTCGACGCTCGTAATCCTGACCGCGCACGGAACGATCGACAGCGCGGTCGAAGCGACGCGGCGAGGCGTCTACGATTACCTCGTCAAGCCTGTCGATCCCGAGCGGCTCTCGACGGTGATTTACAAAGGTCTCGAACGTTCCGCGATGCGGCAGGAGGTCCTCCTTCTGCGCCGTGAGATGATTCGCAGCGGCCGTTTCCAGAAGCTGATCGGCAAGGCTCCTCCGATGCTCGAGCTGTACCGGTTGATCGACCAGTTCGCTCCTTCGACAGCCTCCGTCCTGATCACCGGGGCGAGCGGTACGGGGAAGGAGGTCGTCGCCCGCACGATTCACAACCTGAGTCCCCGCGCCTCGGCGCGCTTCGTTGCACTCTCGTGCGCCGCGATCCCGGAGACATTGCTCGAGAGCGAGATCCTGGGCCATGAGAAGGGGGCGTTCACCGGCGCCTCGGTTTCCCGTCCCGGCTGTTTCGAGCTCGCCAACGGCGGCACGCTCTTCCTGGACGAGATCGCCGAAATGCCCGTCGCGCTGCAGAGCAAGTTGCTGCGCGTCCTCGAGGATCGAAAGGTCCGCCGCGTCGGAGGCTCGCGCGAGATCCCGATCGACGTCAGGGTCCTCGCGGCCACGAACGCATCGATCGAGGAGCGCCTGGCCGCGGGTCAGTTTCGAGAGGACCTCTACTTCCGATTGAACGTGATCACCCTCACGATTCCTCTCCTACGCGACCGCATGGAGGACCTCCCGCTTCTCGCACAAGCTTTCCTGCAGGAATACGCGCAAGAGAACGGCAAGGCGGTCGTCGGTTTCTCGGAGGAGGCCCTTGCGCTGATGGGCATGTATGACTGGCCAGGAAACGTCCGAGAGCTGCGCAATGCCATCCAGCGGGCCGTCATTATCTGCAAGTCGGAGGAGATCCAGGAGTTCGATCTTCCCCCGGCGGTGCGGCCGGGCCTGCGGAGGGATTCGCCGGGGGGCGGGGCGATCCGGATCTCGATCGGAGCGTCGCTGGAGGAGATCGAGAGGGTCGCGATCGTCGAGACACTCGAATCCTGTGGAGGGAACAAGACCCGCGCGGCCGCGACCCTCGGGATCAGCCCGAAGACGTTGCACATGAAGCTCCGTCGCTGGCGCGGCGCCGATGCGGCGTCGGCCGAGACCGTTTCATGAAACTCGGATGGGCCGGGCGGCAGACGATCGCCCTATTGATCCTTGCGATCGTCCTCGTCTCGATCTCGATCGGACTGCAGCTGACCCACGTTCTCCGTCTCGCGACCGAGTCCGCGGCGGGCGAGAGCGAGCTGATCACGCAGGCGCTCCTGCGGCAGATCGGATACGTTGCCCGCGAGCGGCCGGACGGACCGCTGCAGGCGCTGCACGAGGACCAACGGATCGACCTGGTTCTGCAGGCGGCGACCGCGCACGCCCCGGCCGTCGTCTTCGTCGCCATCCTCGATTCCGCCCAAACCGCGGTCGCGCACACGGTCCCGGAGGTGATCGGAAGCCGGATCGAACCGCTCCCCGAGTTGCCATCCGCGCGGAAGTTCGGGGAAAGCCTTCGCTTCCTCCGCAGTCTTGCCCGCTCGCCGCAGGTCTACCGGATCGACACCCCGCTCCTGCTCGGCGGCGCGCCATTCGTGACGATCCGGGTGGGAATCGCGGGCGTCCTACTGCGCGAGCAGGTCGTCGAGGCGTTCCGCCGCGGGGTCACCGGAGCGCTCGTGCAGATCGGCCTTGCCGTTGCCCTGGGCTTTGTTCTTGCCGGCATCGCCTCGCGCCGCTTGCGCCAAATCGAGGCCGGGGTCACCGCCATCCGCGAGGGCAGGTTCGACGCTCGGATCCCCGAGAGCGGAATTGACGAATTCAGCCGCCTCGCGCGCGATCTGAACCTCTTGAGCGAGCAGTTCCAGAAGGAACGGCAAGACCGCGACTCGCACATCGGCTCCTTCCGCCGAACGGTCGAACTTCTGGGAGAAGGTATCCTCACGCTCGGGCCGAAGCGAGAGGTCGTCCTCATGAACGCTCCGACCGGGCGAATCCTCGGCATCGATCCGTCCCGCGCGATGGGGCGCCGTATCGACGATATCCTTCCCGAGGACAACCCGGTCAGGCTGCTCGCGGACCGCCTCTACGAGGAGCCGGGCGGGATCGCCGCCGGGCCGTTCACCGTGCCGATGCCGCTGCGCAACGGGGGGCGCTCCTATGCCGCGATCGGGCACCGCATCACGGGGGGCGACTTGCCGGCGGGGGCGTTGATCGAATTCAAGGAAACGGCCGCGCTCGAGGAACTCCACTCGATGACGGACCATTCGCGCGTCCTGTCCCGCCTGGGGCAGATGGCGGCGGGCGTCGCCCACGAGATTCGGAACCCCCTTCAGACGATCAACCTCGAGTTGGGGATTCTGCGCGGGTCGAGAAATCTGGCGCCCGAAGAGGTCGATCTCCACGTGAGAATCGCTCTCGAGGAAATCCAGCGGCTGCAGCGCGCCGTGAGCGGGTTCCTCAAGGTCGCGAGGCTGCGGGCGCTCGCTCCGGCCAGTACACAGTTGAACGATCTCATCGAAGAGGTCCATCAATCGATGGAGACCGAGGCGAACCTCTCGGGTCTCGATCTCGACCTCGATCTCTGTGCGGGCCTCCCCGAGACACAGGCGGACCGCGAGGTCCTGCGCCAGGCGATCCAGAATCTCGTCAAGAACGCGGTCCAGGCTCTCCCCTCGCGGGACGGACGGATCATGCTCGCGACGCGCAGAACGGACTCGGAGATCCTGATCTCCGTCGCGGATACGGGGCCGGGCATCCCTCTCGAAAATCAAGGGAGGGTCTTCGACCTCTACTTCACGACGAAAGAGGGGGGAACGGGCGTCGGCCTCGCGCTCGTGCGTCAGGCGCTCGAGATGCACGGCGGCGAAGTTGGTCTGGTATCCGCGCAAGGGGAAGGAACCGTCGTGACGCTGCGGCTGCCGATACGCGCCGCGGCGCTCGTCGTGTAGGGGCAACATGGAATCGAATCATGAGAATGCCGTCAGACTCGAGATCCAGCGGCCCAGCGGCGGAGGACGGCGGTGGCGAACTTGGATCCGCGGGATCCGGGCGGCCGCGGCCGTGATTCTGCTGCTATCGAGCGGCGGTTGCAGCATCGTGCGCGTCCTCTATGCGCCGCAGTTTACCGAGCACAAGAGCATCACGCTGACCGTACGGCGCGACACGACCATGGTTGCGGCCGTCGACACCACGGCAGCGCAGGCGCCGCAGGAAGCCCCGGCAGAGACGCCCACCGGGGAATCGACCAGGCCGCGGCACGGGGCGTCCCCGCACCCGGCCGCAACTGCGGACACCACGGCAGCGCTGCGCCGCGAGACGCCCGAACAGCCTTCGATCACCCCCGCCCCCGCGCCGCCGTCCGTTTCGATCGCCCTGCCGGAAGCGCAGCGCGAGCGGCTCGAGCGCTTGACGCGGGCCGAGATGGGGATTGCCGAGAGGATCACAACGCAGATTGCGCCGCGGCTTAAGTCCCGCGCGGACCTCGAAAAGTTGAAGACGGTCCGCGGGCTGATCGAACAGACCCATGCGGCGCTCGATCGCGATGACATCCAGTCCGCGGCGAACCTCGCCCACAAGGCGAAGCTCCTGGCGACGGAGCTGCTTTCGCACTGACCGCGGGTTTCTGGGCAGCGTCCCGGCTTGTGGCATACTTCACGAATGCGCCCGCATCATCGAGGGCCCCGTACCGCTTGCACATGCTGATCGCAGCCCTTATTCTGCGGGCGTTGGCCGCCCCCGCCTGGCGGTGCGCGAGCCCGGCTATCGAACGGGGGGACTTAAGCGAATGTTCTATCTGGGACTCGACCTTGGGGCCGTTAGCATCAAGGCTGCCCTCCTGGCGACAGGCGCCGATGCCGAACGCTTCGAGCGGTTTTCCGCTTCGTCTCTTTGGCACCCCTCGTTTTTGTCGTTCCATCTCCCGAACGGCCAAGAGGCTCAAATGGCGACGACCGCTTACCGCCGCACGCGGGGCCGACCCCTCGAAGCAACCCAGGTCCTATTGCGCGAGATCCTGGACGAGCTAGGCTCCCGCCCGCTCGATGGGATCAGGGTTACCGGATCAGGCGCGCCCTTGATCCGCGGGACCCTCCGGCTTCCTGAAGAGAATGAATTCCGCTGCCTCGCCGCGGCGACCTGGGTCGTGGCGCCGGATGTCCGCACCCTTTTCGAAATCGGCGGCGAATCATCGAAACTGCTCTTCCTGGACCGCGACCCCGCAACTGGAGATCTCGGGATCGTCGATTACCAGACGAACGGAGACTGCGCGGCCGGCACCGGGTCTTTCCTCGACCAACAGGCCGGGCGCCTTAGGTACGACATCGAGGAGGTCGGACCAATCGCGCGAGGCACCGAGCGCGCCGCGAAGATCGCAGGGCGGTGTTCGGTCTTCGCCAAGAGCGACATGATCCACGCTCAACAGAAGGGGTACCTCCCCCCCGAGGTCTTGCGAGGGCTCTGCGAAACGGTTGCTCGCAACTTCCGCGCCGCGGTCGCGAAGGGGAAACCCCCCCGCCCGCCGATCCTCTTCGTGGGGGGAGTCGCCGCCAACGAGATGGTCGTCGAATCTCTCCGGCTCGCCTTCGACCTGGAAGAGGGAATCCGCGTGCCTGTCCACCACGCTTCCCACGCGGCGATCGGCTGCGCGGTGCGCGAGGCGGGCGAGTCCGCCCACACGGTCTTCTCCCGCGATGACCTCGAGAAGACCGCTGCAGAAGCAGCCGGCCTTCCGCGCACACGCCCCCTCTCGATGCACAACGTCATCCTGTTGCGCGATCGCGTACATCCTTTCGTGTTGCCGGCCGGCGGGCCGCCGATCGACGTGGCGATCGGAATCGACATTGGAAGCGTCAGCACGAACGTCGTCTTGCTGGACCGCGAGGGGCGGATCGTGCGGGAGATCTACACGCGGACCCAGGCGCGACCCGTCGAGGTCGTAACGAGCGCCATGGCCGACCTGTACCAGGAGATCGGAACGCGCGTCCGGGCGATCGCCGTCGGGACGACCGGCTCCGGACGCGAGCTGATCGGCGAGCTGGTAGGGGCCGATACCGTCAACGACGAGATTACGGCCCACAAGACAGGGGCGTCCTTCATCGCCCGCACGATGCTCGACGGGACCGTCAACACGATCTTCGAGATCGGCGGGCAGGACGCGAAGTACATCCGGATCGAAGACGGGGTCGTCGTAGACTTCGCGATGAACGAGGCCTGCGCGGCCGGCACGGGTTCATTCCTCGAGGAACGAGCGGAGGAGTTGGGAGTTTGCATCAAGGACGAGTTCGCCAAGCGCGCCCTCTCCTCGACCTCTCCGATCCGCCTGGGCGAACGCTGCACCGTCTTCATGGAACGGGACGTGAACGCGTTTCAGCAGCGCGGAGCATCGACTGACGATCTGCTCGCCGGTCTCGCCCTCTCGGTCGCGACGAACTACATCAACCGGGTTGTACGCGGACGGAAGATCGAGGGAACGGTCTTCTTCCAGGGCGGCACGGCATACAACGACTCGGTCGCGGCCGCCTTCGCCGAGATCCTCGGACGGGAGATTATCGTCCCGCCCTACAACGGCGTCGTCGGGGCGGTCGGAGCGGCCCTGCTGGCACTGGAAAAGGCCGACACATTGCAGGCCGGGACCAGGTTCCGAGGATGGGACCTGGGTAAGGTGGACTACAAGATCCGGGAGTTCACCTGCCGCGGGTGCGAGAATCGATGCGACATGAAGGAGTTCCAGGTCGAGGGCGAGAAGACGTATTGGGGCGACCAGTGCGGGGACCGATATCGCAGGCGGGCCAAGGTGGAGTTCCGCCCCGTCGTGGACGATCTGATCCGCCTTCGGAAGGACTGGCTCGTCGAGGACTACGATCCGACGGCCCGCGGCCGCGCGACGGCTGCCATTCCCCGCGCACTCTACTTCCACGATCGCTTCCCCTACTGGAACGCCTTCTTTCGAGCGATCGGCTTCGCTGTACGGATCACGCCCGAGACGAACCGTGCGATCGTCCACGAGGGGCTCGAGACGACGGTAGCCGAACCGTGCTTCCCGATCCAGGTCGCGCACGGCCAGCTCGTGCAGGCCCTGGAGATCAAGGAAGCCGATTTCGTCTTCCTGCCCAATTACGTGAACGCGGAGGGAACGCACGGCGAGATCCAGAGTTTCTTCTGCCCATGGGGGACGACCCTCCCCTTCGTACTGCGGGCGGCATCGGGATTCGAGGGATCCGCCGCGAAAATCGTGAGTCCGTTGATCCGATTCCGCGCCGGGCCCGACGCCATCCTGACCCCCCTCCACGAGGCCCTGAAGCCGTGGCGGGTGGACAAGAAACAGATCGCGCATGGATTGGCCGCCGCCGAGGCGGCGCAGCAGCGATTCCGCCAGCGGGTCCGGCAGGCGGGGGCCGTGGCGATGGAGAAGCTCGCCGCCACGCGCGAGCCGGCGATCCTCCTCGTCGGTCGGCCCTATAACCTCTATGACGGGATCGTGAACCTCGAGCTTCCCCGCAAGCTGCGAGATCTATACGGCGTAAATGTCGTGCCGCTGGAGTTCCTCGCAGCAGACGATTCGGACCTCGAGGCGATCAACTCGAACATGTTCTGGAGCTACGGCCGGAAAATCCTCGCCGGAGCCCGCGGGGCGTCGAGCCATCCCGATCTGCATCTGATCTACGTCACGAACTTCAAGTGCGGTCCCGACTCCTACATCAAGCACTTCGTCCGCGATGCGTTCGGGAGGGCGTTCTTGACGCTGCAATTCGACGGGCACGCGAACGACGCGGGGATGCTGACCAGGGTCGAGGCCTACCTGGACAGCCAAGGGATTCTTCGACGCTGGACGGCGCGGGCGCGGGAGAGAGAAGATTCCGCCCCGATCGAGACAGGTTCCGCCGCGGTGGCGGCAGCCTCGATGATCGAGCAGATCGCCTTCTCGACGCACACCCCCTACGGCGGATGCGAGGCGGGGTGCAGCAGCGCCTCGAGTTGTCCCCAAGCCAAGACGGACAGGTCCTGATGGATCCCGAGACGCTCCGCGCGGCGGGAACGCTTCTCCGCAACGACCGACCGCTCGATGGCCGTCCCCTCTCGGAGCGGACGCTCTACGTCCCGCGGATGAGCTTCGGAGGCTCCCGCTGTTTCTCCGCGGCAGTCCGATCCTTTGGTCTCGATGCGCGGCCGTTTCCGGCCTCCGACGCCCTCACGCTGGAGCTGGGGAGTCGGTTCACCTCGGGCGATGAGTGCTTCCCGGAGCGGATAACGCTCGGCGACGCGCTGAAGGTGGTTCTTGCTCCCGGGGCGGACCCGTCGAAGGTCGCCTTCTTCATGCCCACGGCGCCAGGGCCGTGCCGCTTCGGCCAATATGCTCCGTTCCTCCGGCGCGTGCTCGACTCGGTGGGAGCGACGGAAGCGATCGTCTACTCCCCGAGCAGCGGCTCGGGCTATGACGGGATCGGCGGCCGCCGCGGGGGGCTCCAACGGGCGGGTTGGCGCGGACTCGTGGTCGCCGACATCCTTCGCAAGGCGCTCCTTCGGGTTCGTCCCTACGAGACGAGGCGAGGGGCCGCGGACGAGGAGTACGACCGGGCGATCGAGGAGGCATGCACCGCGCTCGAGAAACCCTTCCGCAGCGCAAAGACGACCCTCGCCAATCTGCGGCGCGTGATGGAGGGATCTGCGGCGCGTTTCTCCGCGATTCCCCGCCGCGATGAGGATCGACTCCTGATCGGCGTCGTGGGCGAGATCTTCTGCAGGATGAACACCTTCAGCAACGAGGATCTCGTTCGAAAGCTCGAGGGCCAGGGCGCCGAGGCGTGGATCTCCGACATCACCGAATGGATTTACTACACGAACCTCGAGCAACGGCGCAAGTGGATCCCCTATTCATCCGGACGATTCAGCACAAAGATGGTGATCGCCTATGTGAAGGAAGCCTTCCAGAAGCGCGACGAACACACTTTGATCGCCCCATTCCGCCCCCTCTTCGTCGGACGCGAAGAACCCGAGCGAATCAGCGACGTGACCGATCTGTCCGAGCCATACCTGCCGGCTCAGGGCGTCTACGGCGAGATGGTGATCAACGCCGGCAAGACGGTCTACTTCTGGTCGAAGGGGTGCGACGGGATCGTCGACATCAGCCCCTTCACCTGCATGAACGGGATCGTCTCGGAAGCGATCTACCCCAAGATGAGCCGCGATCACGACGGCATACCGATCCGGATCTTCTACTTCGATGGGACCCAGTCGCACCTCGATCGCGATCTCGGGATCTTCATGGAACTCGCGCGAACCTACCGGAAACGCAAGACCCAGGGAGAGCGCTGACGCCCCTGCGGCGAGGGTCGTGGCAGTCCACCGCCGGAGCAGTCGCGCGAAGGGATATGGCGAACGAGCCGCGGGCCTGGTCGGGATCCCGGCGCGGCATCTACCCGGCTTTACTCGCCGTGACGTTCACGCTCGCAACGAAGTCCGACGGCCGGGTCCCGGGGGGAAGCTTCGCGATCATCTGCCGGTAGAGCGGATCCTGGACGTCCTGGTCCATCGCGTCCTCGCCGCCCCGGATTTCCACCCTGACATCGAGTAACCCAGCGGACCTGAGGTGGCCTACGTACTCCTCGATCGGGACCGCTCCCGCGATGCAGCCGACGTAGGCACGCACATCGGCCGCGACATCCTCCGGAAGCGGGCGCAGCAGGGCGACGTCCGAAACCGCCACGCGCCCTCCCGGCTTGAGTACGCGCGCGATCTCGCGGAACACCCGCGCCTTCTCCGGAGAGAGATTGATCACGCAGTTCGAGATGACGACGCTGATCGAGTTGTCGGCCACGGGCAGATTCTCGATCTCGCCGAGCCGGAACTCCACATTCTCGGCATCGACCTTGCGGGCATTTTCTCGCGCCCGGTCGAGCATCTCGGGCGTCATGTCGACGCCGATCACCCGACCGGCCGGGCCGACCCGCCGGGCAGCGATGAACACATCGAAGCCCGCCCCGCATCCCAGATCGAGGACGATTTCACCGGGAGAAAGTGCGGCGAGCGCGGTCGGATTGCCGCAAGACAGGCCGAGGTTCGCACCCTCCGGAAGCCGGGCTAGCTCCTCGTCGGAATATCCGATGATCCGCGCGATCGTCTCGGGGTTCGATCCCCCGCAGCACGAAGGGCCGCAGCAACCATCCCCCTCTTTCTGTTTCGAGATGCGCGCATATCCTTCTCGAACGACGTTGCGGACGTCCCTCTCTTCCATGGTCTCCCCCTTCTAGATCCCACAGCAGCCGGTTTCCTTCACGATTCGCCGGAACGCGTCCCGCAGGGCGCGGATGTGATTGCCCTTCGACGCGAGGGCGCAACAGATCGTCTGTCCGTCGCGCCGGCAACAGACCAACCCAGTTTGTCGCAAGCGCTTGAGGTGGGTTGAGACGCCGGAGATCGAGACTTTCGAGATCTCCGCCAGTTCCCCGACCGAGAGATCGGGCCGATGGTAGAGAAGGAAGAGCAGCCGCAGGCGCGGCGCGCTCCCCAGAGCGGCAAACACTTCGGCCAGATCGTCCAGAGGCTCGAGGGCCGCGATGACCTCTCCGATCGGCCGCGCCGAGCGTTTCGCTCTCTGCGCCATGATCCACCCTTCGTCGATTCCGATGTTTCTGTGTTTCTATAACTATTGGAATGATGAAACAATGCCGTGTCCATCGTCAAGAGATTCTTTCGAAGCATGTGGATTGCTCCGACCGGCCTATTCGCCCCCCCCGCCGCGGGCGGAGGGGATCAGTCCTCCGAAGGCGCGTCCTCCGGCTGGCTGAACGGGGCTCCGGCGGGACGCTTCTTGCTGAAGCGCCGGAACTCCTCCTCGATCTTTGAGACCTTCTCGCGGGTCTTACGCTCCGGGTCCGCATCGCGCATCATCTGCTCGATCTGCCTCTGGCGGTCCTCGGACTTCTTGTGGAAGTCCTCGATCTCGCGGCCCATGTCGGGACCCTCCACTTCCAACGGGAGCGACTCGATCAGCCGATGGTCGCCGATGTCATAGCGGACGTCGAACGGACTCTTGAGCGGCCGAACGATCCCCCGCGCCTCGAGCCCGCGCAGGATGTGAAGCGCGATTTCTCGAGAGATCCCCAGGTGTGCGGCGATCCCCTCCTCGGTGGGCGGTCGCTTGCCCAAGTGGGTGAGGACGCGGATGGCGGCCACTATTAGGTGGCCCTGACTTTGCGCGGGAACGAATTCCATGATGCCCCCTTGGGCTGATCTTACACCTGTTCCGACCACGCGCCCGCGGTCCACGCGCCGGCTCCACCTGCGCAATCCTCGATCGCGCTCTCTCCCTTGAGAAGGGCCCGCGCGGCGACAAGTGGGTCCGCCCCCAACATTTCGGTTGCCGCGGCCACGCCTCTGGAGTACAGGTCCTCCGTCTCGAACAGCCCTCGTCGAGGGCCGTTGGCTCTAGCGATCCTCCGCCCTCGCCGGCGGAATCGAAAGGAAATCAAGATGCTCAAGGAGTTCAGGGAGTTTCTGTTGAAGACCAACGCCTTCGCCCTCGCGGTCGGTGTGATCATCGGGGCCGCGGTCGGGAAGGTCGTCTCCTCGATCGTCTCGGATCTCCTGATGCCCGTCATCGGCATTCTGATCCCGGGCGGGGAGTGGCGGACGATAAAGATCGTCCTCACGCACAAGCCCGACGGTTCGGTCGGCAATGCCCTCATGGTGGGCAACTTCCTCGGCAACGTGGTCGATTTCGTCATCATCGCCACTGTGGTGTTCATGATTACGAAGGCGATTCTGAAGCCCGCCCCCGCCCCGCCCCCCGCGCCGACCAAGACGTGCAAGGACTGCATGGAGACGGTGGCCGCGGAGGCCAAAAAGTGCAAGTTCTGCGGGAGCGCGGTATAGCGGCAGGCGCGCGCTCGGAAGCGATGCGCTTCTGCGGAACCGGGCCGCGATCGTTCCGGCGAGAGCGCGTCAGCGCGCCCGGCGGACCTGCCAATCCCTAGCCAGGATGCTGTAGACGAAATCATCGTGCAGCCTCCCCTGGTAGAGGTGATGTTCCCGCAGGACCGCATCCCTCTCGAACCCGAGCGACTCGAGGAGCTTGATCGAGGAGCCGTTGAAGGAGGCGGTCTGGGCGTGGACCTTGTTCATGCCGAGGCCGCCGAAAAGGAAGTCGAGCAAGAGCGCGACGGCCTCGCGCCCGAATGCCTTCCCCCGCGCGCTGGGCGCAACGACGTAGCCGATCTCGACCGAGCGGTTGCGGAAGTTCAGATCGAAATACCGCACCTGCCCCACGAGAGTCCCCGTCCCGCGCAGGACGATCCCCAGCGCCGCCTGGGTGGGGGAAGACTCGCGGTCCTTGCGTTGTTCCGCTGCTTCCTCGGCCGATCGAAAAACGGGCGGCCGGCATGTCTGGGTCAGGATGTCTGATTCCTGGGTCCACTGATTGACGAGCGCCGCCTCGGCCTCGGCGATCGGCCGCAGGGCCACCCGCTCTCCGGCAAGTGCGGGGATCTCGTAGCCGCCGTTCAAGCTACTCCGACCCTTCTTCCGGTTTTGCGCGGATCCGATCGCGGATCTCCAGCCGCAGACGTTCACGGAACGCCTCGAAGGGGATCGTCTCCTGATCCTTGCGACGGTGGCGACGGACCGTCACCTCGCCCGCCTCCGCCTCGCGCCGGCCGATCACGAGAAGGATCGGGATCTTCTGCATCGCCGCGTTCCGGATCTTCTTGTTGAACGAATGCGGCAGATCATCCACCTCCGCACGAACGTACTCGGAGAGCAGGGCGTCGCGGAGCCGGTTCGCGTAGTCAAGAAGGTCGTCGCTGATCGCTACGAGCCGGACCTGGACGGGCGCAAGCCAGGTTGGAAACGCTCCTCCGTAGTGCTCGATCAGGAAGGAGATCATCCGCTCGTGCGTGGACAACGGAGCGCGGTGGATCACTGCCGGCCGCGCGTTCTGGCCATGCTCGTCGATGTAGGTGAGATCGAACCGCTCGGCGGCCATGTAATCGAGCTGCACCGTCGAGACGGTCTCCTCGCGTCCGAGGAGATTGCTGAACTGGACGTCGATCTTCGGGCCGTAGAACGCCGCCTCGCCGAAACCCTCTTCGTAGGGCACGCCGAACTCGGCCAGCGCTTCGCGGAGGATCGCTTCGGAGTGAGCCCAGAGATCCTCGTCGCGGTGGAACTTCTCCTTGTTCGCCGGATCGTGGGTCGAGAACCTCACCGAGTAGTTCTTCAACTCGAAGACGCCGTAAAGCTCCTTGTAGAGCTTCATCACGTTGATCGCCTCTGCCTTCGCCTGCTCGTGGGTGCAGTAGATGTGGGCGTCGTTCATCGTGAGACAGCGGACGCGCAGCATGCCGGCCAACTCGCCCGACTTCTCGAACCGGTAGCAGGTTCCGTACTCGGCCATGCGAAGCGGCAGGTCGCGGTAGGAGCGTGGGCGACTGCGGAAGATCCAATGGTGGTGCGGGCAGTTCATCGGCTTGAGGTAGAAGACCTCCTCGCGCCCCGCCTCCTCCTCGAACCGCATCGGGGGGAACATGCTCTCCTTGTAGTGCTCGAGGTGTCCGCTGCGGATGTAGAGCTCCTGGTGTGCGATGTGCGGCGTCGCGACGCGGACGTAGCCGTAGCGGAACTCCGCTTCCTTGGCGAGCTTCTCCACCTCGTCGCGAAGCACGGTCCCGTTGGGGAGCCAGAGGACCAACCCCTTGCCGATCTCCTCCTCGATGTGGAAGAGGTCGAGCTCACGCCCGAGCTTCCGATGGTCGCGCTCCTGGGCGATCTTTCGTCGCTCGATGTAATCCGCCAGCTCGTCCTTCGTGACGAAAGCGAGACCGTATATGCGGGTCAGCATCTTGTTCTTCTCGTCGCCGCGCCAGTAGGCCCCCGCGATCGAATCGAGCTTGAAGGCGTCCCTGGGGACCTCCGCCGTCGAGGCGACGTGCGGGCCCTCGCACATGTCGAGAAACGGTCCGCTCTGGTAGAAGGAAATCGTCGCGACCCCCTTCGCGGCAAGGTCGCGCACGGCTTCGTCCTTGTACGGCTGCCCCAGCCCGGCGATCCTGCGGGCCGCCTCCTCCGCGCCCATCTCCTCACGAACGAAGGTCTCGCGCGACTTGAGGATCTCCCGCATCCGCTTCTCGATTTTCGGAAGGTCCTCTGCGAGGATCGGCTCGGGCAGATCGAAATCGTAGTAGAAGCCCGTCTCGATGGGGGGCCCGAAGCCGAGCTTGGCCCCGGGGCGGAACTCCATCACTGCCTGGGCCAGGACGTGGGCCAGCGAATGACGGATGCAGTAGAGTCGACGCGCTTCATCCTGGAGAGATTCTGCTTCCCGGGCGATCTCGTGGTCTTGCATACTTCCCCTGGATTGGTTTTTTGACGGTGCTGAAGTTTCGGAAGAGCGTAGGGACTCTCCACGTGCACTGTCAACGCCCTGGGTACGGGCATCAGAGATGGAGGTCCATTGGCAAGCCGAATCACCGCGCCGGCCATGCGCCGCCCGCTGCTCGCCATACTGATCGCAGCCGTTCTATTTCGGCTCGTCTTTTCGCTCGGCGTTGCGAGAGGCATCCAGAAGATCGCCCCCGAAAACCAGGTCACCGACGGCTATCACAAGATCGCGGAGAGCCTCTACGCAGGCCACGGCTACCGAGAGATCGCAGAACATCCCCCGACCTTGCAGCGTCCCCCCGCCTACCCGATCTTCCTCTACTTCCTCTTCGGGATCTTCGGCGTGAACTATGTCGCGGTTCAGATCGTTCAGGCGCTTCTGGGGGCGCTCGGCTGCTGGATCCTCTTCCGGCTGGGCCGATGGGTCCTGTCGGATCGCCTTGGTCTCGCCGCCGCCGGCCTCTATGCAATCTATCCGAGCGCGATCGAATACTCGGCGAGACTCTACGCTGAGAACCTCTACTTCCCACTCTTCTTCGCCTTCGCCTACTTCCTCTGCCTCGCGGTCCGGGGAGGATCGTGGAAGCACGGCGCCGCAGCGGGGGCGCTCTGGGGTCTCTCGCTCCTGACACGGGGAACGCTTGTCGTCCTGCCGCTCCTCTTGCCCGTCGGGATCCTTCTGCTGCGGATTCCGAAGCGGACGCTGGCCTATTGGGCGCGCTGGGTCCTGCCCGCCTCGGCGGCGGCGATCCTCGTCCTTCTGCCGTGGACGGCGCGCAATGCGAACCTGACCGGGGAGTTCGTCCCCGTTTCCGCGTGGGGATGGGCGCCGTTCTACCACGGCATCCAGGTCTCGAAGGCGATGCTTGCGTGGGACGACCTTCAGAAGATCGACAAGACGGCCGAGACGCGGCGTCGCGAGATCGTCGTGCAAAAACTCTACGGCGGCGACAAGACGAAGGCATGGACCTCGGCGCGGGAGTACGTCCGGCACGAGGATGTCGCCCGCGGTCTCGTGCTCGAGGAGCTGCGCGGCGATCCGCTCGGGGCGGCTGGCCGCGCGGTCGTCGGCGTGCCGTTCTCATGGTTCCAGACGTTGGGACCGCGGAAGCGGATCGTGAGCCTGCTGCTCCATCTGCCGCTCATGGCCCTCTTCGTTCTCGGGATCATCCGGATGAGGCGGTCTTCCGGGGAGGGGTTCGCGCGCGCGGCGCCGGCTTTGATCGTCGTCCTGGCAGTCAATCTCTTCCAAGCAATCGTGTTCCCATTTGTCCGATACATGACCCCCGCGATCTGCCTATCGTTCGTCTTCGCGGGTCTGCCCCTCATCGAGTTCGCAAGGAGAGTCCGCCTTGAAGGTCAGCATCCTGATTCCGGTGTTCAACGAGGAACGCACGATCGCCTCTCTGCTCGATCGCGTCCTGGCGATCGACATCGGGGCGGAAAAGGAGATCATCGTCGTCGATGACGCGTCGACCGACGGCACGCGAGCGATCCTCGACGGCTACCGCGATCGGATCTTGCTCTTCCAGCATGACGCCAACCGGGGCAAAGGGGCGGCGATCCGAACCGCCCTGCTCCACGCGACCGGGGAGTTCGTGATCCCGCAGGACGCCGATCTCGAATACGACCCCGCCGACATCGCGACGCTCCTCGCGACGGCGCGCGCCAAAGGACTCAGGGTCGTATACGGATCGCGGCGATTGAACCGGAAGAACCGCCGCTACTCCGCCCTGTCCTTCTACCTCGGGGGAATCCTCGTCACTTGGGTCGCGAACCTGATCTATCGCGTTCGTCTGACCGACGAGCCGACATGCTACAAGCTCTTCGATCGAAAGCTGATCGGCGCGATGGAGCTCGAGTGCGAGCGATTCGAGTTTTGCGCCGAGGTGACCGCGAAGGCCGTTCGATTGGGCGAGCGAATCACCGAAATCCCAATCACTTACCATCCCCGGAACATGAACGAGGGGAAGAAAATCCGCGCTCGCGACGGTTGGGAGACCGTTCGGACGCTCTGGAGATATCGGCACTGGAATCCACGCAACCCATTGTAATACTGTCTGTTACTGGCTCTCGTGCGCAGCATTGAATCGCGGCGGGAACGAGCCGTTTCCCCACGCTGATCAGCCGACTCTAACGAGGAATCTGGGAACCCAACCCGGTGGCAAGGGTATCAACGTGCATCGAGAGTTGAATGATCTACTAATCATGTGTATCATTCATTTCGATAACTCGACAGAACGGTCCGCGGGGCGGCTCCCAAGCCGGGGCGCCCACAGGACCGAGGATCTCTTGGAAAACAAGGTCGTAGAGGCTCTAGAGACCAGGAGGAACACAAGGATGAAGAACCTTCAGGGGATCGCACTGCTCGCCGTCGTTGGGTTCGTGACCATGACATCCGGCATCGCCCAAGCGGGTCCCGGTTGCGGCGGAAGCAAGGCCACGCAGACCGGCTCTGGCGCGTGCGCCGGAAAGAGCACGTCGATGCAGTCGGGCGGATGCGGCTCGATGAAGGCGTCCGGCGACGCCTGCACGGGCAAGTCCGCTTCCGCTTGCGCCATGAAGACGGCCGACTGCGAGAAGATGTTGCGCACCTACTACCAAACCCATGGGTGGGCGGGCATCGAATCCGACTGCTGCATGGGAACGAATGCCAAGCCGACCGTATCGCGCGTCTCGGCCGGCAGCCCCGCCGAGAAGGCCGGCTTCAAGACCGGAGACATTCTGACCTCCGTCAACGGAATCAGCTTCGCGACGGAGAATCAGGCGGCGGTTCAGAGCTTGATGACGAACGGCATGAAGATCGGCGACACGGTCCGCTACACCGCGATGCGGGACGGGCAGATTGTGTCATTCGAGTCGCAGCTCGTGAAGATCAGCGATCCGGAACTCAACACGCTGATCGCCGAGCATGTTTCGATGTCGCACTCGCCTTCGCAGAATACAGCGAAGGCCGACAAGGCGGAGATCGTCCGGTAGCAGCTTCGGCGGGGGCCCTCCCCGCATGAATGATAGATAGATGGTCAAGGGAACGGCCCGGCGGGTACAGCCGCCGGGCCGTTTCGCGTCCCGACACGGAAATCAGGGAAGGAAGATGATTTTCACACTCCGCACGGTGCCTCCCGCCGCCAGGCGGGCGAAATAGGCCCCCGCGACCACCCGCCGGCCTCCATCGTCGCGCCCGTTCCATTTCGACGATCGAATGCCTGGGATCATGGCCTGGTCGATCAGGGACCTGACGAGGCGCCCCGCCGGATCGTGGATCGTGAGGGCCACATCGCCCCCCCTTGGAATCGCGTAGCGGAATGTCGCCTCGGATCGGACAGGATTGCGGTCGACCATCTGCAACGAGCACTCCCCTGCCCCGGGCGTCACGGCTTCGACCACGGTCGGTCCATGCCAGCCGTCCTCCCCTGCCGAGCCGGCCTCACGAAGCCAGTATTCCAGTTGCCCCGGGGGCGCCTCACGGTCGAGGAACTCATGGCGCGCGGCTCCGGAAAACCACTCCTCCGAGATCCGCTGCCGCTCGCGTCCCGGCTCCCGGCGGTACAACGCGAGCGGCGTATTGCTCGCATCCTCCGCGACCCGCCACCACAAGCGAACGCCTTCTAAGAGCCGCCGCTCCCCCGTGAAGCTCCCGAGGAAAACGGGGGTCGGATCGGTGGTTCCGGAGACGTACTGGCGAAGAACGGTGATGCTCTGAAGCCGGTCGCTCCCCTGGCCGACGACAAACGCGAAAACCACCTCCTGTGAATCCCCCGGCGCCATGGTGAAAGGCCCCGCAGCGACGATGAATCTGCGATCGGAGGGATTCTGGTCGAGCCAGCCGATTCCCGTCACCGGATCACCCGGAGCGTAGAACGTGGTGGCCTCTTCCGTCGTTGGATCGATCATGCCGGATCCATCCTGATTCCGGCCCCGGATGTAGTTGTATGATTGCAGGGCGTTCTGAGGATCGGTCCCGTTGATGTACCGCATGAAAGCCGTCATCCCCATGTTGCGATAGCCCGGCACGAGACGGTCGCCAACGGTGGCCAAACCGCCTGGCGAGGGCACAATGGGTCCCTGGAGGAGACAGAGTCCGACCGCCGGCGGGGTCGAGCCATAGACGGCATCGGCGTTCGTGCTGTTGTAGCAGTATCCGAAGTTCAGGGCGGGGTCGCACCCGACCAGATCATCGGTGGGGCCCCCCAGATCCGGATCGCACCACCCGGCCACATAGGTGCTGTCGAGCGTCATGCCGCCCTGATTCAGGATCTTGAACCTCATGAAGACCGTCTGGTCGCGGGCGCCGGCCTGGTCATCAGCGAAGAGGGTCTGTTGCACCTCGATACCCAGAGGCTGCGTGGCGCCGGGATCGACGGAATGGCGCGCGGGATCGGCGTCGTTGTAGACGGCCCAGAGGGTTTGGTCGCCGATGAGCGCGGGTCTGCCCTGTTCATCGACGGGAGCGCCGTCCTCGGCCGGCCACTCCAGGTAGTCGGGGCTGCTCGTGTCGCCCCTCACGATCTTGTACACACGGAGGCGGGGATCGCTTGGGTCGTCCCAGACACCCCCCGGGCGGATCTTCCCGGGGCCGTACTCACATTCGTATTCCGCGACGGTGACGCGAATCTCCCCGTTCACCTTGGCGCCCATCCACAGACCTGCCACGAAGATCGCCGTCTTGTCCGTTCCCCGCGGGAAGAAGAACCCTGCCGGTCCCCCCGGCGAGGCGCGGTCGCGGGCAAGCGATCCGAAGTTCGTTGCGAACATCTTGATCTTGTTCGCATCGATCACGTTATCGGTGTCCCAGTCCCTGCTCACGGCGGGAGGACCGGGGCCGTCGATTCTCGTCTCGGCGATCACGCTCTGCGACGGGAGATGGAGAACGACGACGGCTACGACCAAGGCGATCCGAACCGGAGCGCCTGCGGCTTCACGAACCGCGCGGGTCATGACGCCCTCCTTAGGATGGTTGGATTCCGAACGCGGCGTTGCTTGGCGCCTCGGCCAAGCCATTCGGGCGGCAATATTGTCGCAAATCCGGCCCCAGTTTTCAATCGCTTGCTCGGGGCCGCGCGCCGGGCAGGTTCGTGTCCTTCGATCCCGAAACGGAGGCCGTGGGGACTCTCTACTGATGCAAGGGGCGGTCTTGCAGGCTACGGTTCGCAGGCGCGGCGGCCCGCGCAGAATCGGACCCGCGCGGGGAAGGAGTTACGCGATGACCATTCCAGGGGATACGACGACGCCCGATTCTGACGACCATCACGGGCCGACGCAGGAGGAAAGCGGCGGGGCTCGGATGATCCGCCTGTTGCACGAGCGGGCGAGCCTGCGGGACTTCGCGGAGCTTCCCGTCACAGAGGACGTCATGCGCCGGCTCCTGACCGCCGGGACGCACGGTGCGACGGGAGGCAACCTCCAGCCCTACTCGATCATCGTCATTCGGAACGAGGAGCGGCGCCGGCAATTGGCTGAATGGTGCGAGCAATCCTTCATGGCGAAGGCGCCCGTGCATTTGCTCTTCTGCCTCGATCTCCACCGCCTGGAACGTTGGGCTGCACTGGAGAACGCTCCGTTCACCGCAAGAGCCTCCTTCCATCATTTCTGGATCGGGTTTCAGGACACGATCATCTGTGCGCAGAGCATCTGCACCGCGGCTGATGCCCTGGGAATGGGTTCGGTCTACATCGGAACGATCCTCGACTTCGTCAGGCCTACGCGCGAGCTCTTCTCGCTCCCTCGGGGCGTCCTTCCGGTCGTGCTCCTGTGCTTGGGCTACCCCCGCATTCCGCCCAAGCCGCGAAAGAAACTCGAGCCCGATGTCGTGGCTCACGAGGAGCGATACCGAGAACTTCCCGATTCAGATTTGCTCGCCGCATTCGAGGCGAAGTACGAGGGGGTCCGGGTTGAGCCGACGGCAGAGCGTCTCGGCACGCTGCAGGATGTGTGCGGGAATACCCACGGGGAGGAGTTCGCCCAGCGCGCGCTGGAGATGGTACGGCAGCGCGGACACATCAATGCCGCGCAACGGCTCTTCGGGCTCCACTATCGCGCCGATCAAGCGGAGAAGGAGAAGCAATCCCTGTTGGATGCGATCGAGGATGCCGGGTTTCAGTGGTTCCGGTGAGGTCCGGTCAGGTCCGATCGGTCTCTCCGTCCGCCCGGATAGCGCGTACAAACCTCTAGTCAACCCAGATCGGAACGTGGAGAATACTGACCACCATGCTGAAGAGAGTGCTCGTCGCAAACCGCGGAGAGATCGCCCTGCGCGTGATCCGCGCCTGCCGGAAACTCGGCATCGAAAGCGTCGCGGTCTACTCCGAGGCGGACGCGGACTCCCCTCACCTCGAAGAGGCGGACGCCCGGGTCTGCATCGGCCCCGCGCGGAGCGCCGAGAGCTACCTGAACGCCGAGGCTATTCTACAATCTGCCGAGCAGACCGACTGCTGTGCGATCCATCCGGGCTACGGGTTCCTGGCCGAGAACGCCCTTTTCGCCGAGATGTGCGAACAGACCAAGATGAGCTTCATCGGCCCTCCCGCCGCCGCGATCCGCGCGATGGGCGACAAGGCGACAGCGCGCGAGACGATGCGGGCCGCCGGCCTGCCCGTCATCCCGGGATCGACGGGAACAATCCCCGGCCCCGACGAGGGGCTTCGCCTTGCGCGGGAGCTCGGCTTCCCGGTCCTCCTCAAGGCGACCGCAGGGGGCGGCGGCCGCGGGATGCGGCGCGTCGACGCCGATCGGGACTTCGCGCCCAAGTTCGCAGAAGCGTCTCTCGAGGCTGAGAAGGCCTTCGGCAACGCCGGTCTTTACCTCGAGAAGTACATCGTGGACGGCCGGCACATCGAGTTCCAGGTGATGGCCGACGCGTACGGCGGCGTGGTCCATCTCGGCGAGCGCGAGTGCTCGGCGCAGCGCAGACACCAGAAGCTCGCCGAGGAATCCCCATCCCCCGTGATGAACGAAGAGACCCGGCGCGCCCTCGGGGCGAGGGTCTGCGATGCGCTGCGGCGCGTCGGCTATCGCAACGCGGGAACGGTGGAGTTCTTCCGCGATCCGGCCGGCCAGATTTACTTCATGGAGATGAACACGCGTCTGCAGGTCGAACATCCGGTCACCGAGATGGTTTCGGGACGCGACCTTGTCGTCGAGCAGATCCGTATCGCGGCCAACGAGCCGCTCTCGTTCTGTCAGGAGGAGGTGAAGCTCGAAGGACACGCGATCGAATGCCGGATCAACGCGGAGGATCCATTCGACGACTTCCGTCCCAGCCCTGGGCTGGTCACGACATTCTCTCCTCCCTCCGATGCGCCCGGCGTGCAGGTCCGGGTCGACACGCACGTCAGGAGCGGCTACCGCATCCCGCCGCACTACGATTCGCTCCTCGCGAAGGTGATCGTCCACGGACCGACCCGGGACGCCGCCCGCGCGGGGATGATCGCCGCCCTGGAGTCGTTTTGCATTGAGGGAGTCAAGACGACGATTCCCGTTCACCTGAAGATCATGAGCGACCCCGAGTTCGCGGCGGGGCGCTACGACACCGGCTTCATCGCGCGGCTCCTGGGCTAAGGGGGCACGCGGCCGCCGTGGCGAGCCGCAAGAAGAAGACCTCTCAGAGAAGGGATCCCGATGGCAAAGGTCATCCTTCACCCGATCGGCGGACCGATCGAAGAGATCGCCGAGGAGAAGACCTACCGCGAGAACATCGAGCGGATGGGGCGGTTGAACGCAACGCTCGCCGAACGGCGCGAAGAGGTCCGCCAGGGTTGGGGGCCGTCCTATGTCGAGCGGGTCCACGCGAAGGGGAAGCTCACGACCTGGGAGCGGATCGAGAGTCTGAAGGATCCTGGTTCGACGGTCTTTCCGGTCAACACATTCGTGAACTACGGGCTCACATTTGGCGACCCTCCGCGCACTTCCCCGGCAGCCGGCGTGATCACGGCCTTCGTGCGGATCCACGGGCGGCTCACCGTCGTCATCGCGAACGACAACACGGTCGCCTCTGGATCGTGGTGGCCGATGACTCCCGAGAAGATCGAGCGGGCGCAGGAGATCGCGCTGCGGCTCCGCGTCCCGGTCATCTACCTCGTGGACTGCTCGGGGCTCTTCCTGCCGGAGCAGGCCCGGACCTTCCCGGGGAAACTCGGGGCAGGGTACATCTTCAAGATGAATGCCCTGCTCTCCGCGGGGGGCGTGCCCCAGATCGCTGGCGTGCTAGGCGACTGCATCGCGGGCGGTGGTTACAGCCCAATCATCCCGGACAAGCCCTTCCTGACCGAGCAGGCCCACATGTTGACCGCCGGGGCCC
>CAZNRY010000021.1:0-32225 GCA_964575675.1 uncultured bacterium | reverse complement strand
GGCTGGACCTCCACCTGTCCTTCCGCCTCTTCATATGTGCCGGGATGCCGTTGCATCGGGCAGCTGTGGTTACGGACCCCATCGGTGGCGAACACCGTCTCGAATGCATTTGCTTTGGTGGCGGTCACGTATCCGCCGTGCAGGCACACCTTCGGGAGCGGAGCGGCAACATCGCTCGCCTGCTGCGAGCAACCAGAATTCTCCCCGGCGCCGGGGCTTTTCCCCGATCCGCAGCACGATCCTGCCTGGACGAGATCGCCCTGCACGGCGACAGCGAGTCCCCCGACCAGGGCAATGAAAGCCATTCTTCTTTTCAACATCACGTTTCCTCCTGATCCATGTTCCAAAGCGCGGCGATGGACTGATAGATGCCTCGAATCCCGCCACAGGTTCGAAGGAGCCAACCAAGACTATGCAAGTCCCGGACCAGCAGGAGGGACTAAGTTGCGAATCACTAACTGGCCGACATTGTAGGGGTTACGGAAGCCGCGGGAGCGAGCATGTTCTGTGGATATAGCGGGCGTGGAGACTATTCCCCACGGGACACACATTCCTGTGGGATTGCCTACAGCGAGAGTCCCCAATCGGATCGTCGGAGCTAACGATGGATCAGATCCGCAACCCACAGCCGTGTGGGCCGCGCCACGTTGAAGCCACGATCCACCAGGTCGCGCAGAGAAAACGGGCAGAGAAAACGCTTGATGTCTCCCTCTCTATTCGGTAGAATGACATTTGTTATGATGTACTTGAATGCTAGTGAATGGCCCGCTCCCCCTACCTCACAGCACGCACATTGCGTCTGTCGAGGGCCGGCCTACCGCGACGCCTAGCGGCGTTCGGCTAGCTGCCGGCCACCGTCCCCCTCAAAACAACTGATCTCATAGCCACCTGAAGTGCAATTGATTGCCAGGTTGCGACCGACCCGGTCCCTTTCGACCTGGCGTGGCGCCGTCACAGGAGAACCTCATGAACGAGAGGCTCACGCCCCTCAAGCAGAGGGAGATCGAAGCCCAGATCATCGGACCCGTCTACCGCGCGATGGTCGACGAGATCGGCGCGGGGAGAGCCAGCGAGATCCTTCGCCGCGCCATCTTCGATGTCGCGTACCAGTGTGGCCGGGAGCTCCGGGCGGGCGATCCCCAGGGTAGCCTGGGGACCATCGCCGCGCTCTGGCGGCGACTCGCCGAGGGTGGCGCCCTCGAGATCGAGTTCATCGACGAGAGCGCTCGAAGACTACATCTCCGCGTGACCCGCTGCCGCTATGCCGAGATGTACCGGGCCGAGGGCCTCGATGCGCTCGGCGAAGTCCTAAGTTGCAGCCGTGACGGTGCCCTCCTCGCGGGATTCTCCGATCGTCTCGCGATGCAGCGAACGGCCAACATCCTCAGCGGCGACCGAGTCTGTGAGTTCACCTACACGGAGGTCCCATGAAACTCCCCGCCGAGCTGGCCGAGGCGCTCCGAATCGGGCCGGTCCACGGCACTGTGGTCTTCCTGACGACGGCGACGCTCGAAGGACGGCCGAATATCGCGGTGCAGCAATTCACCGATGTTCACGGAGACGAGTTCATACTGATGCCCGACCTTTTCGCGCTGAAGACGAGGGTCAATCTCAACGAGAATCAAACCGGCGTCATCACCGTCGCGTCCCCGGCGGACCTTCGTCATTGGGTGATCGAGGGACCCTGCAATGTCATCCAGTGGGGCCATCCCGACGGCTACAGGTTCCAGGGGTTACGGGCGGGTGAAGTGCTCGAGCGCTGGGGCGACTGGTCTGCGATCGAGCCGATGGATGACTTGCCTGACGAGGAGCGCCCCGCGGTCATCGCGCAGCGGGGCGTCATCATCCTCAAGGCCGAGCGCGTCGGGAGGATTGAGTCACCATGAGGCTTACCCGAGAGATGAAGGATGCTTTGAAGATCGTCGGCGCCGGAGGCGCGGTTGTGTACCTCACGACCTCGAGCGCAACCGGAAAGCCAAACACCGTAGGCGAGCGGTTCGTCGCGGTCCATGATGACGAGTACATCGTAATCGCCGAAATGTTCGCGCAAAAGACGCGTGTGAACCTGAACGAGAACCCGCGCGGGGTCATCACACTCGCACACCCACTGAAAGGGCGGACATGGGCCTTTGTCGGGCCCACGACGATCCTCCAGGAGGGCCTGCCGGAGGAATTCACATGGGAGGGTGTGAGGGCGCATGACGTCTTGGAGGAGTGGGGGAACTGGGCCGAGAAGGAGCCTCCATCGGAGGTCCCACCCGACATCCGACCGCCGGCGCTCGTGCAGCGCGGTGTGATCATTCTTCGCGTCGAAGAGGTCTATGACTTCAACCCTGCCGCCTCCGGCGGGCGGCTCTTGTGAGGTATGCATTATGGCAAGGCTGACTCCGCGCATGAAGAACTGGCTCGAGGGCAGCGGCGCGCACATTGGGACGGCCACAAGGGCCGGGCTGCCCACCGTCGTAGTCGTCGACTCGGCGACCGTGGTGGGAGACGACCATGTGCGTTTCGTCCTTTCGCCGAAGCAAGTCGAGCACGTGCGCAAGAACATCGAGGAGAATCCGCAGGTGGCCTTCGGGCCGGGCGGGCTCGGTTCGATCCGAGCTGCCTACCAGTTCAAGGGCAAGGCAGAGCTCAACGGCCAGGCGCTCGATGTCCTGATCGAAGAGGTTTACTGCACCAAGCCTGGGCCGGAGGCGGCGCTTCGTCTAGATACGCTCCCCCACGACGCGCTCGTCCAGTTTGAGACCTCGCGGTGGAAGGACCAGGGACCCCCGACCCGGAAAGCGGAGTGAACAGGAGTCGAACATGACGCTTACGAAGAAGAAAGTGGTCTCTGGATGGCTCAAGCCTCGCTGGCCCAAGCCGCGCGTGGTCCGCTGGCTTGAGCTGGGCGCGATCCCGGCGCTTCTGGGGCTTTGGCTTCCCGACTGGGTTGGCGGATATGCGTTGGGGGCGTCGGGACACCCGGCACCGTTTCCGGCGCTCGCATTCCCTCCCATCCTCGCCTACGCCGGTGCTCTTGTTCTGCTCCGGGCGTGCGCCGAGGGGGTGAAAGGCATGGGGTGGCACTACCGCGGGGTGCAGGTTTGTGGTGCTCTCGCAGTGGCGTTCGCCGGCACCAGCGTGGCGCTCCATGTCTTGATCCCTCCGGCGCACGGCGCCTGGCTTTCGATGATCCTTCTCGCAGTCTTCTTGGCCATGCTCTTCTCGACCGGCTTCCTTTGGTTCACCCTCGCGAAGGTCGCGGAGATCACGACCGAGAAACGGACGAAGGTGGCAGCCCGACTCATCCTGGCGCTGGCATTGGCAGCGACGCTCCTGGCCCTGGGGACGAGCTGGATGGCACTTCGCGGAGGCGAATCATGGGTCCTCTTCGCGCGCGCGACGCAGGTGGGGTTCGCCACGGCATTCGTGATCTGCCGGTACGGCGTCCATTGCTACAAGACACAGAAGTCGATCGGCGCCACGTTCACCCTGACTCCGAACGAGCAGTACTGGGTGTAGGTGGGCTTCGAAATGAAGCGCACAGTACCGCAGCTGCCATGGATCATTCCCGAGCGCTGCGAGGGATGCGCTGATTGCGTGGGCGTCTGCCCCCGGGGGTGTCTCTCGATGCACGATACGGGGCGCGAGGGCGTGCAGGTTCCGTGGGTCGACGTCGTCGATGCCTGCGGCGGCTGCGGGCTTTGTGCGGAGTCGTGTGTATGGGGCGCGATCAGCATGACCGCACACGTCTTTGATGCCCGTAGACGACTCGAGATCCGGAAGCCCGCGGCGGCCACGAACCTCGCTGCAGGGGGATGAGCACAACTCCTCCGGATCTTCGAGGAGGCGTACTCCGCAAGAACTCTATCGGGCGTCCTCCGGACCATGCCGGGCTTTCCCGATCAGGGTATCGTGTCAAGGAGGCTACGGAGGACGCCGGGTGAGACGGACCTTGGGCAGGAAGCGGGGCAAGGAGACGAGACCTCCGGCCGCCGCGTCCCGCAGCGCCCGCTCTTCAGCCGGAACCCGAATACACATGATCAAAATGTTCAGAGCGGAGAAGACCGCCGCCGTGCGCCAAGCCCCGGCGAGCATCGGGATCGATAATATCTCGAGGCCGACGGCGAGATAGTTCGGATGCCTCACGAAACGGTACGGTCCCCTTCTAACCGGCGCGATCCCCGGAATCACGATGATCCTCGTGTTCCAGAACCTGCCAAGTGCGGCGATCGACCAGACCCGGATCGCCTGGCCGAGCGCGAGGAGCACGATCCAGAAGGGCCAGGCCGCGCTCCATCCGCTCCTGAAAAGGATGCGTTCGGCGATCAACGAAAAGTAAAACAGGACATGCATCCCCACGATGACCGGGTAATGCGAGCCTCCGCTCTCCCGGCCCCCCTGCCGCATCGCCCAACGTCGATTTCGCTCCGCGAGCCCCAACTCGATGGTCCGCTCGGCCAAGAGGAAGACGACGAAGACGACAAACACCGGACCCATCACCCGCGAATCAACAGCATCTCGGAGCTGAACCCGGGTCCGAGAGCCGTGATCAGGCCGTACTCCCCCGGCCCGATCGCCCTCGCGTCCAGGAACTCCTTGAGGACGAAGAGGACCGTGGGCGAGGACATGTTCCCGAATCGCGTCAGAACGTCGCGCGCGCGCTCCAGCCGTCCCTCATCCAGCCCGAACGTCTCCCTGTAGGCATCGAGGACCTTCGTTCCCCCGGGGTGCGCGATGAAGTGGTTGAGGGCATCCAGGCCGATCCCGTACTCGTCGAGGAACGCCAGGAGCCCGGGGAGAACCCAGGTGCTCACGATGGTGGGGATGTCGCGCGAGAAGAGGACCTTCAGCCCTTGGTCGTTCACCTCCCAACCCATCACGTCCAGCGAGTCGTACCAGATTGTCGAGCGGCTCCCCAGGATGGCCGGACCCGGATCCCCCGTGTCGGCGCCGGAGACGATAACTGCGGACGCACCGTCCCCGAAGAGGGAGGTGGCAACGAGATTGCTCTTGCTCATGTCGTTCCGCTGGAAGGTCAGGGAGCAGAGCTCGAGGGCGAGCACGAGCGCCCTCTTGTCGGGGAATGCGTGGGTGTACTCGAATGCCCGCGAGAGGCCGCTCGCGCCTCCCGCGCACCCAAGACCCCAGATCGGGGTGCGGCGGATGTCCGTTCGCATCTTCAGGGAGTTGACCAGGCGCGCGTCGATGCTGGGGGTGGCGAGTCCGGTGGTGGAAACGAAGATGAAATGATCAACGGACTCGGGGTCGAGGCCGCAGGTCTCCAGGCAATCGAGGATCGCCGCCCCCCCGATCTCTAGCGCTTTCTCGATGTAGAGGGCGTTCTTCTCCGTGAAGGACCGCTCGCTTCCGAACCACTCGGCCGGCGCGGAGAAGTACCTCTGCCGGACGAGGGCGTTGTCGAAAATCGGCAGCAGCCGCTCGATGTCGGGGAACGCCTCCCTAAAGAGCGAGCGGCTGAACTCCCGAACATTCTCCTGGTCGATGCGGTGCTCTGGAACCGCCGTTCCCACTCCGCGGATCCTGCTCATGCGGACTCCCCCTTCGCCGGGCGCGGGCTGGAAGCCTGAAGCGCCGGCCCGAGATCTTCTATCAGTATTTGCACGGCTCGCGGCCCTCGGGTAGCGTTTTGTCCGTCGACGCGAAACGACAGCCGTCCCGGGCGCGGCCGCGCCGGGATGGTGGCCGGGAGCAACATGCTGGACGCAATCGCGGAACAGGTCATCGCGGTGATCGCAGCGGCGCGGCGCCGGTCTCCGGAATCAGTCTCCATGGAGAGTTCGCTCGCCGAGTTGGGATTCGATTCCCTCGACACTCTTACGACGGTGTTCGATCTCGAGAGCAAGTTCGACATCTCGATCCCGGATGAGCAGGCGCACTCGCTTCGAACGGTCGGGGATGTCGTCGAGGGGGTTCGGAAGCTGGTGGCCGACAAGGCGGGTCATGGCTAGACGGCGCGTCGCCGTCACCGGGATCGGGGTGATCTCCCCGCTGGGCGCCGATCTCCCCCGAACTTGGGCCGCCCTTGAATCCGGCCGTTCCGCCATCGTTCCCATCACGGCCGTCGACACCGCCGGCTTCCGGTTCCACAACGGCGCCGAGGTGACGGGGTACGAGGTCGGAGCCCACTTCGATCCCGATCGCGAGGCACACCTCGACCGCTTCGCCCAGTTCGCGGTGATCGCGGC
Organism: uncultured bacterium; assembly: GCA_964575675.1. Classification (GTDB taxonomy): domain Bacteria; phylum Eisenbacteria; class RBG-16-71-46; order CAIMUX01; family VGJL01; genus CAZNRY01. The sequence continues at coordinate 26,031 of CAZNRY010000021.1, read as the reverse complement.
GCGCGAAGCCTTGCAGAACTCGGGCCTCCGTATCACCGGGCGGATCCGCGAGACCACGGCCGTGGTGACCGGGTCGAGCCTCGGCGGGCAGTCGAGCCAGGATGCCGCATTCATCGATCTCTACCGGCTGGACCGCGGTCGCCTGCATCCCCTCACGATCCCGCGCACGATGGCGAACGCCGGGGCGAGCCAGATCTCGATGGAGTTCGGTTTCCTCGGGCCCGCCTTCACGCTCTCGACGGCGTGCGCGTCCTCCAACCATGCGCTGGGGCTGGCGTTTCGGATGGTGCGCGACGGCGATGCGGAGGTCGCCTTCGCCGGCGGCAGCGAGGCGCCGTTCAGCCCGGGTCTGCTGAAGGCATGGGAGGCGATGCGCGTGATCTCATCCGACACCTGCCGGCCCTTCTGTACGGACCGGCGCGGGATGATCCTCGGCGAGGGGGGCGCGATCCTGGTTCTCGAGCCGCTGGAGCACGCCCGGGCCCGCGGGGCGCGGATCCACGCCGAGATCGTAGGATTCGGCATGTCGGCGGATGCCCACCACATCACGCAGCCATCGATCGAGGGACCCGCCCGGGCGATGCGCTCCACCCTCGAGGACGCGGGGCTGCGCCACGACCAGGTCGGCTACATCAATGCTCACGGGACCGGCACTTCCGGCAACGATTCGTGCGAGGCGCGCGCGATCCGCGAGGTCTTCGGCAAGCACGCCGATCGCATCCCGGTTAGCTCCACGAAATCGATGCACGGCCACGCACTGGGAGCGGCGGGCGCCATCGAGGCTGTCGCGGTAGTCCTCGCGCTTCGCGAGGGGATCCTTCCCCCGACCGCGAACTTCACCACGCTCGATCCGGAGTGCGACCTGGACGTGATCCAGAATCACGCGCGGCCGGCGCGCGTCGAGTACGCCTTCTCGAACTCGTTCGCCTTCGGCGGATTGAATGCGGTCCTCGCCTTTCGTGCGTACGCCGGCTGAGACGCAACTTCAAGTCTGAGAGCCGGGGAATTCGATCCCGCCGACCCGGCGAAGGATTTCCACCCGGGGCGTTTCGGTCGTATGATGGTCCGCGTGGCTCCCGGCACACCGGCGACTCCCGCCAAGCCGGCGACCCTCGACGTACCACCGGCTCCCGGCCGCGGTCTCGCGAGGTCGGTTCCGCGATTGGAGGAAGGATGCACTTCTGTCGATGAGTAGCGGTCGACTTTCGGGGCCCACGGGCAAGGGATCCCTCGCTGCGCATAAGGAAGTGACGCCGGCAGGAGCAGATGCGGTGGGATGGGGACCCCTCTTCCAGCTCTTCTGGCTGAGCATCTTCCTCTTCTATCTCGAGATGACCGTGATCCGCTTCGTTTCGACGGAGATTCGCATCTTCGCCTATTTCAAGAATCTCGCGCTCCTCGCCTGCTTCTTCGGCATGGGGGTGGGCTGTCTGACGGCGCGCCGGAAGCAGTGGCCGTTTGCGGCAACATTTCCGCTCCTTGCCGGCCTGGTGCTCGCCGTGCTCATTCCCAAGCGACTGGGATTCGATCCATATGCCCAGATCACTCGGTTCCTCGGCGCGTTCAATGAGCTGGCGGTGTGGGGCATCGCGCAGGGGACGGTGACGAGTCTCGCTCGCGGTTCGATAGCGCTGGTCCTTCTGACCTTGCTCGTGGCCTGGATCGCCCTGCTCTTCCTGCCGGGAGGGCAGCGTCTAGCGACTCTGTTGACGCGCTGTCCAAACCGGATTGCGGCCTACTCGGCGAATGTGGCCGGGAGCCTCGTGGGGATCTGGTTGTTCGCGGCGACCAGCGCCTTCAGCCTGCCCCCTCTGATTTGGGTCGGCGTGCTTTTCGTCTTGGGAGTAGCGCTCCTCAAGGGACGCGCGAGAATCCTGCCCGTCGCGATCTCTGCGGCCGCGCTGCTGGCGGCCCATCTGACACTGCCGGCCGAGCGGGGCGTGGTGCGGTGGTCCCCCTACCAGAAGCTCTCGACCCGACCTCTTACGATCCCAGGGTCCGATGGCGCCGCCATCAACCTCGGGACGCTCATGGAGGTCAACGAGACCTTCTACCAGCGTACCGTCGACCTTTCGCCGGGTTTCATCGGCCAGCACATGAACCTCTGGCCAGAGGCGGCAGAGCTGGACTACATGGGCTACAACTTGGTCTACCGCGTGCGGCCGCGCCCGCGGAACGTGTTGATCGTCGGGGCCGGTACCGGCAATGACGTTGCGGCGGCGCTGCGAAACGGCGCCGCCCACGTTGACGCGGTGGAGATCGATCCCGTCATCGTGCAGGTCGGCCGCTCGCTTCATCCCGAGCACCCATACGACGATCCCCGGGTCACGATTCATGTGGATGACGCGCGGTCGTTCTTCAAGAAGACCGCATCGAAGTATGACCTGATCGTCTTCGGCGCCCTCGACTCGCACACCCTGTCGTCGACGCTCTCCAATGTTCAGATCGACAACTACGTCTACACGGTGGAGGCCTTCCGGGAGGCGTGATCCCTGTTGGCGGACGACGGGGTGCTCTGCGTTGTCTTCGCGGTGGGCAAGTCCTTCATTGGATTCCGTATCCACGAGATGCTGCGGCAGGCATTTGGCACCCCTCCGCTGGTCTTCGGCAATCGGGAGATCGCGCTGCTGGGGGGCGCCGGGGGAGGGCCTACCTTCCTCGCCGACAAGGATGGCAGGGTGGCGCGCGCGCTGCGCGAGGATCCCAAGCTGGAAGCGATCGTGCGCACTCGGGCGATTCCTGTGACCGGCCGCGTGGAGCCCGGCACGGACGATTGGCCGTATCTCTATCTGGAAGGAAGGAAGATCCCGAATCTGCACCGAATCGTCATGGGAATCCTGCTGCTGTTGGGGTTGGTGACGGTTCGCCCGCTCGTGGGGGGCGTTCGGAGAATTGACTTCTTTTTCTTCCTCACCGGGGCGGCTTTCCTGCTCGTCGAGGTCCAGGCAATCAGCCGGCTCGCCCTGCTCTTCGGCACGACCTGGTTCGTCAATGCGGTGGGGATATCGGCGGTCCTGGCGATGATCCTCCTGGCCAACCTCATCGTGGAGAGGATCCGGGTGCGGAGCCTTCTGCCCGTCTATGCGCTCCTCGCGGCTTCCGTTGTCCTGAACCTCCTGTTCCCCTTCTCGGCGCTGCTCAAGCTTTCCATGATGGCCAAAGCCCTCGTCGCAGGCGCGGTGATGGGACTCCCAATTCTATTCGCGGGGATAGTCTTTGCACGCGTCTTTGCGCAGTCGGCCGACCCGGGATTGGCCCTGGGATCGAACCTGTTGGGCGCGCTGGTCGGCGGCTGCTGCGAGTCTCTCTCCTTCGTGACGGGCATCAACGCGCTCGGCTTCCTCGTCCTGGCCTTCTACCTCGGCTCTTTGGTGTTGCTGCGCCGACGCGGGTGGGGCGCACTTCGTGAGAGCCCCATCCGGCGGTCCTAGACCCGGTTCAAACGGGGAGGAGAGGTGTCATGAATATTCGGCCATGGAATCTCGTCCGGGCAACGGCCATCCTGGGTTGCTCTCTCGTTTTATCCGTCGCTCTTGTTCCTGAATCCCTAGCTCTCAAGCCCACCCGGAGCTATGCCGTCACCCCGCGCGACTACGGGATCGTCTTTCAGGAAGTGGTCTTCCAGTCTCCGGACAGCCTTCGTCTCGTTGGCTGGTTCTATCCGGCGCAAGACACCTCGGGTATAGCCAATAACATCGTGGGCCGGGTTGTTCCCGTCCCCGAGAATCTCAGACGGCCTCCTCGGCCGTACTCCACGCAGGATCGCTCCAGGCGGCCCACGATCATCATCTGCGATGGAGACGCAGGGAACATGGGAGATCTGATCCTCTACGCCTATCAGTTCTTCTCCCGGGGTTTCAACGTCTTCACATTCGATTGGCGCGGGTTTGGCGACAGTGCGGAATGGCCGACGAACCTGGATCAGCTGTGCTATGCGGAGTTCCTGCAGGACTATTCCGCTGCCGTTGACTGTATGAAGGCGCGTCAGGAGGTTGATCCGAAGAAGATCGGGCTGCTGGGCTTCTCAACGGGAGCCTATCTCTCCTTCGCCATGCTGGTGATGCGACAGGACATTGCTGCGTTCGCCGGGCGAGCCCTTCTAACGAGTTTCGACGACGTCCTGCCCATTCTCCATCAGCTCGATCCGAAGAGAGAGTTCCAGGCGCCGGGCGACTACCCGTTAGCCTGTCTGCCGATCAACGCAGCTCCAAACATCCGCGTGCCTGTCTTCCTGGTCGTCGGAGAGAACGATCCAAGGACGCCACCATGGATGTCGGAGACGATCATGGGGCAACTCAAGGGGACGAAGGAGCTGTGGATTGTGCCGGGCGCTGGACACGGTGGTCAGGAGGCGCCAGAGTTCACGAATTACCCTGAGTTCTTCGATCGCGCGGCGGCCTTCTTCTCCAAGCAATTGGGAAGACCCTAGCCGCCGGCCATGGGTTCGCGGCGATGAAGCACGCCTGAGGCAGGAATGCCCGGCCAACATCCGTAGGCGGTTGGTAACCTAAGGCCCCGCGGTGACCCCTGGCCCCGCGGATGCGAATCGCCTTCTTGGGAGTTTCCCCATCCGCTACTCTCGTTGAAGAAGCCGCCCGGGGCCGCATCGCCGGTCCCCGGGCGTTATGGTCACTACCCGAAGGGAACCGCATGCGCCTCCGCGAGTCGATCGAGCAGATTCTTCCACTCGTCGCCAAGCCGTCACGCTATCTCGGCAACGAGTTCCATTCCGTGCGGAAGGATCCCTCCGCGGTCGATGTCCAGTGGCTCCTGATCTTCCCTGAGGTCTACGAGATCGGCATGAGTCACTGGGGACTCCGGATCCTCTACGACATCCTGAACCGCCGCCCCGACACGCTCGCCGAACGCGCTTACTGTCCGTGGATCGATATGGAGTCGAGGATGCGGCACTCGGGAATCCCGCTCTTTGCCCTTGAATCGCACCGCCCTGCGCGCGAGTTCCATCTCGTCGGCTTCTCACTCCAGTACGAGCTGACGTGCACGAACATCCTGACATGCCTCGATCTCGCCGGGATCCCGATCTGGGCGCGCGATCGCGGCGACGACGATCCGCTCGTGATCGGGGGCGGTCCGTGCGTGACGAACCCGGAGCCGCTGGCCGAGTTCTTCGATCTCTTCCTGATCGGCGACGGCGAGGAGGCCGTCCACGCGATCACGGATGCCGTGCGCGACACGAAGGGACTCCCCCGCCTCGCGCGGCTGAAGGCCCTCGCCGGGGTTCCCGGGATCTACGTCCCGGGACTCTACGAGGCGCAATACGACGAGTGCGGGCGGTTGACCGGCACCTTCCCCACCTGTCCCGAAGCCCCGCTGCGGCCGAAGCGGACCTTCGTGATCGATCTCGAGAATGCGCCGTACCCGGAGAAGCCTCTCGTCCCCCTTCAGGAGGTCATCCAGGACCGCCTGAGCATCGAGGTGCTCCGCGGCTGCACGCAGGGGTGCCGCTTCTGCCAGGCCGGTTACTATTACCGTCCGCTTCGCGAGCGGAGTCCCGAGAAGCTGCTCACGATCGCCGAGCAGGGACTCAAGGCGAGCGGGTGGGACAGCGTCAGCCTCGTCTCGCTTTCGACCGCCGACTACACACAGCTCGAACCGCTGGCCGAGGCGCTGAACCGCCGCTTCGCGAACGAGAAGATCTCGATCAGCCTTCCGTCTCTCCGCGCCGACCGCTTCGGGGTCGGGATCGCCGACCAGATCCGCGAGGTCAAGCGCACCGGCTTCACCTTCGCCCCCGAGGCAGGGAGCGAACGCCTGCGGCGCGCGATCAACAAGCAGATCCCGGATGAGGAGTTCTTCGAGGCGGCCCGGATCGCCTACGAGCGCGGCTGGCGGCTCATCAAGACCTACATGATGATCGGGCTTCCCACCGAAACCTGGGAAGACGTCGAGGGGATCGTCAGTTTCGCCGAGAAGATCCGCCAGATCGGCCGCGCGTTCGGCCCCGCCTGCAAGGTGAACGTCAGCGTCGGCGCCTTCGTGCCCAAGAGCCACACGCCGTTCCAATGGGACCCGTTCGAAGACTTGGATCCGCTGCGCGAGAAGATCGAGATGCTGCGCCGCCGCATTCCGAACCGCTGGAGTCGGCTCAAGTGGCACGAGGTCGAGGTCAGCCAAGTCGAGGCGATCCTCTCGCGCGGAGATCGCCGGCTCGCCCGGACGATCCATCGCGCGTGGGAGCTGGGCGGCCGCTACGACGGCTGGACCGAGCACTTCTCGCACGCGCGCTGGCTCCGCGCGCTCGAGGAGACCGGCCTCTCGGTGGAGATGTACACCCGCCGCTTCGATCACGACGAGGTCCTTCCGTGGGACCACATCGACATCGGCGTTCTGAAGAAGTTCCTGCTCCGCGAGCGGAAGAAGACGGACGAGATGTCCGCGACCCCCGATTGCCGCCATGGGGACTGTGTCGCCTGCGGAATTCCGGGGATGCCCGATGACACCCGCCTCACGCCGAAGCTCGACGAAGAGGCGGCGCAGAAGCTGCGGGAACGCGCGGCCCAGGGCTCCGCGCGGCGCTCGGCGGCCGGCGTCCTCTGGCCGGTTCGCATCCGATTCGCAAAGGAAGGCCCCGCTCGCTTCCTGAGCCATCTCGAGACGGGATCGATCCTCCAGAGGACATTTCGGATGGCGGAGATTCCGGTCGCGCACACGCAGGGACACTCGCCCCATCCGAAGTTCCACTTCGGGCCTCCCCTGCCGGTCGGCGTGGCGGGAACGGCCGAGCTCTTCGATGTGGAGCTCGAGGGGCCATGGCGGCGCGATCACGGCGAGCGCTTGAACGCGCTCCTGCCGGGCGGCTTCCGGATCCTCGATGCGCGCGCGCTGCCGTCCGTCCCGGGAATGAAGCGCAAGAGCCTCTCGGCCGAGGCCATTCTGGGCGTCTATGACGCCGATCTCTCGCGTCTCGGCCCAGAGCGGGTCGCCCGCATGGCCGCCGATCTCGGCCGCTTCCTGGCTGCGTCGGAGTGGATCGTCCGCCGAACGCGCGGCGGTCCTCCCGATTCCCCTACCCCGCGGGACTGGGAGCAGATCAAGGACCGCCACGCAGTCGCGGAGGCGGATCCCGATGTGCGAACGATCGATCTCAAGCAGGCGTGTGTGGCGCTGACCTGGGACCCCGCATCGATGCGCCTCGCAATGACCCTCCGCATCCTGGATCCGGACGGCAACACGGCGAACCCGGCGCGCGTCTTCTCGGGAATCCTCGGTCTCGATCCGGAGGAGCAGGCCCGCTGCTTCGTCGAGCGCACCGGGATCCGGAAGATCGACGGCGCGCCGGTCTAGATCGGCTTAGCTGGATCTGAGCGCCTAGAAGCGAATCGCCGCGAAGGGATTCCCCTGCTCGGGGGCTTTCCCTTTCTCCGCCTCGACATCGTCCCGCAGGCGTGCGAGCTCCTCTAGAGCCAGCGGGTGCAGTCTCGGCCACGACGCGAGCCGGAGCGATGCCAACTCCCACCAACCAACGCGGGCCATCGAGCGAATCCACAGCGCGTCGATCTCAACATCGTCGGGATGTTCCCCGATCAGGCTCTCGGCACGCTTGCGCGCCTCGTCGTACTTCTGCTCCCCGAACAGAGCAAGCGCCTCGAGGCGGCGCGCACCTGCGACATCCGGATCGAGATCGCGCGCCTGGTCGAGCCGCTTGCGCGCCGTCTTGACGTCGCCTTGGCGGAAGGCGGCTTCCCCGGAGAGCTCATGAACCACGGCTTCCTTGCGCCGCCGATCGGCGGCGAGCTCGGGCTCGCCCTCCCGCAGAACGGGAAGGCACTGCTCCAGCCGCGCGATCGCTTCCTCGACCGGGGCCATGTCGAGAGCAGTGAGAAGAAGCCTCACCCGGGCCTCCCATAGATCCCAAAGAGCATCGGGAGGAGGCTCGTCGTCACCGCCGTCCCTTTTCTCGCCCTTCTCTTGCTTTCGCGGGGGCTCTGGGGAAGCGGCGCGCAACCGCGCGCACAGAGCGAGCTCATCGAGCGCGCCGTCGCGTTCCTCGGCGGAGAGATCGGGCCTTCCTGCGAGCAGGCGGGCCCGCTCGATAGCCGCCGCGATGCCCTGGGCGAGCCCCTCCTCCGCCGATCGGGAGGCGAGCGGCCGGGTGTCCGCCTTGATCGGGATCCGCGCGAGGAGGTCCCCTCCGGCGTCCTCGAGCACGCTCAAGTTGCCACGGAGCAGACGATCCGCGGGGAGGTCCGCAGTCCTTGCGAAGAAACGCCTCCTCTCGCCCGCGACGAGCCGTGCGGTGTCGAGGCTGTCGGGACCATTCTTCAACCCATCCACGACGTTGCGATGGATCTTGAGTTCGCTCGGGCCGAAGGGGCGCAGGATGACCGGCGAGACAACCGTCGTCTCGTCGAAGAAGCGTGTGCCCCGCGCCCAAATCGTGAAGAGAAGTCGATAGACGCCGTCGTGAGGGACGTCAAACGAGCACTTCCCCGCGTAGAAGTAGGCATGCGCCACCTCGCGCCCCGAGGCATCGAAGGCGCGGAGGAAGGCATCGTCCAAGAAATCCTCGAGCTCGGGCCCGACACGGAGATCGATCTCGACCTTCTCTCCGGCCTCGGCACGAAGCAGGGCGCGACCTTCCTCAACCACCGCCGGGACTCCGTTCAGCGACCACTTGAAGAGCGAATCGGGCCGAACGCGCCAATCGACATCGAGTGGCGTCTCCTCCCTGTCGAGCGATGCCTCGAATTTCACACCGACATCCCACGTAGACGCCCCGACGACGAAACCGGCGCCCGGCCTCTCGGGATCGATCGCGAGCGGTGGCTCCGCCGCGGTCTCGATCCCTGCGAACTCGAGGCGCCACGCCAGGCGCCCCGAGCGATTCTCTCGCCAGCGGCTGAATGCGACGGCCTCGACGACCGTTCCCGCGCTGACCTGCAGATCGAATGTCTCTTCTTTCCCCGCGGCGAGGTTCAAGTACTGCGTGCTCACCCGGTCCCCGGGCTCGCGGATCAGGTCGGGATCTCCGAGCGCGACGACGTAGCTGTTCGCCGGATCGGCGAGCTCCTCGCGCACCCTCAGGCGCGCGCGCGTCGCCCCCGGAGGCACGCGGATGAACGAGCTGCGGCGGTCTCCGGGCATCATGTCCCAGGCGCCCTCAACGATAGGCTTGGTCGGATCGACATCGTCGGGGCGGATCACCGTCGCGACGAGGGCGAACTCGATTCCGGCGTCGGGATGGGCGACATCGCGCGCGACCACGCGCCCGACGTTCAGGCCCGGAGCGAGCTTCGTCGGATCTACCTGGAGTCGGATCGTCGCCACGCCTGCGTGGAGCGATTCCTCAACCGGCGCGCGAAGCCACGGGACCTCGCTCGTGAGCCGGACGATCCGCAGGAAGCCGGCGCGGTCGGTCTGGAGGGAGTCGAACGGGAAATCAGGATGGATGTCGAAGGCCACGCGATAGGGGTTTCGCTCCCGCAGGTCGCGCTCGTAGTACCCGGCGCCCGTCCCCGTCGCGTTGTGGACCGACACGACCCAATCGACGACGGGCTCGCGCGCGCCCCGATCGTGCGGGACCCTGCCGGGTTCGACCTGCGCCGGATACTCCCTCGCGAGCTGCCGCAGCGCATCGAGCGTCGCAGGCGCTTGGGGCACGCCGTCGCCCTGCTCGATCACGGTGACGCCGGGGAGGCGCCGCGCACCGACCCGCATCGCGCGCCGGAGTCTCGCCGGGGTCACGGGTAGCTTCTCCGCCCGGGCCGCCGATAGAATCAGCGCGCAGAATCCCGCTCCCTGCGGGCTTGCCATGCTCGTCCCGTTCCATGACTCCCCCTTCAGGAGCAGCCATGTCGGCAGAGGGCTCAAGGCCGCGCCGGGGGAGATGAAATCGATCCCGGGATCGCCGCTCAAGAGCGGCCCGCGGGAGGAGAAGTGGAACATTTCCTCTCGCCGCGGCTCGAGAGATCCGTAGTTCGTTTGCTGGGTCTTCTCCGAGATTGAAGCCCCCCAGCCGAAGATGCGGCGGGCGCTTCCCGGCGAGCCGATCGTCGAAAGAGCCGGGCCCTCGTTGCCCGCGCTCGAGCAGATCACGACCCCGGTCCGCTCGACTAGTTCATTCAGAAAAGCGGATGTCGTCTCGTTGCCGTCGTCGAAGAAGGTGTCGCCGCCGTAGGAGATGTTGATCACATCGGCGCCCATGTCGACCGCCCACTGCGCCGCCTTCAGCAGGCTGTTGTGCGAGGTCGAGCCACCCAACCGCCCATTGCCGACTTTCCCCGCGAGGAACTGGACGCCGGGGGCGAGGCCGTTCAGCGGATCGTTCGGTCCGTAGTACCCGCCCACGATCCCCGCCACGTGCGTCCCGTGTCCTCCCTCGTCGAAAAAAAGGAAGAGGGAGGATCCGTCGGGCGCGATCCGCTCGAGGGCGACCGCGAAACGGATCGGATCGGGAAACCGGGCGATGTCGCGCCGCTCGCGATAGGGGAGGAGAGGCGCTTCCCGCGTCAGGTCGCCGTCGCCGTCCGTGTCGATCCGGACCTCCCACGCATCCCCCCGGCGGAGGGCCGCGATGTCGAAGAGATCCCCTGGATCCTCGTCGTCCTTCAGAATTCTCTGGAATGCATCGCGGACGGCGGCGGCCCGCTCGCCTTGGTCGGCCGCATTCGCCGCGTTCCACGTCTCGCGCATGCGTTGCCAGTCCGCTCGCCGCTCTTCCTTGCGGCGATTCGCAAGGCCGCCCGGGAAACGGTCGCGGCCGATGATCACGCCCAGGCGCACTATCGAGCCCGCGGGAAGATCGGCGGAGAGGTTGAGCGGGCGGCCCGTGAGCCCGCGAGCCGGTCCGGCGCCACTCTTGATCTCGATCGGCAGCGAAAGATAGCCGTCGTCCGTGCCATTGAACAGATCGATGATCTTCGGCTCGCCCGTCGAGGTGCTCTGCAACGCCGGATGCTCGAGATCGATCCCGGTATCGAGGATCGCCACCACGATCCCCCGACCGTCGGCCTCGGGATGTTCCTTCAGAAAAGCCAGTACGCCGAGATCTTCCTTCGGGAGAAATCCCTGGAGGAAGCTCGCGTCATCGGGGACGGGGGCGGGGGGAAGCGAGGCCGGCGTCGGAGAAACCTGCGGGCGATCGGAGCCGCCCGCGGCGGCCGACGGGATCGCCGGATGCGCGGAAGCGCCCGCGGCGACCTGATGGGCGGCGATGTCGGCCGACCGAGCGATTCCCCCGCCGCGCTCGATCGTGCCCGCGGCGACGACAAAGGCCAACAAGACGATGAGCCCCGGCTTCCTCACGGTTCCTCCTCACGCCACAGATCTAGGCTGCAAACAGCACAACCCGCGCAGAATATCACCCGCCGCGCGGAGGGCACCATCCGGCAGATGCCTCGAGGCCGCGGGGTGGCACGAGTGTCATTAGACGTCTGTATTCAACAGTTAAGGGGATTTGGTCCCTTCCCCCGGTCCCGGCTTTCGGCTAATCTGGTCGGAAATGGGTCCCGCTCTCATGCGGGGCGGTCTCTCGATCTTCGGATCGTGGGGCCGCGTGGTGTCGGAAGGGTGCGGGCAACGGCCACGGCCGTCCCGATAGGAGTCAAGAGACATGGCGCACGTCATCATCGAAAACTGCCACATGTGCCGCTTCACCGATTGTGTCGTGGACTGCCCGACGGACAGCTTCCACGGCGACGACGAGATGCTCTACATCGACCCCAACGAGTGCATGGACTGCGCCGCCTGCGCGCCGGCTTGCCCTGTCGAGGCGATCTACGCCGAGGAGGACGTGCCCGAGGACCAGAAGAAGTGGATCGCGATCAATGCCGAGCGTGCGCCCGGTCTTCCGGTCGTCAACACGAAGCAAGATCCCCATCCCACGGCGGAAGAGAAGAAGAAGAAGCTGGGATTCTAAGAGACGGATCGGCGCCGACTAGGCGGCGAAATCCAAGCAGATCGCGCCGTACGTCTAGGAAGAGGAGTCGACAGTCATGGCCTATACCGTGACCGAGAACTGCCACATGTGTCGGTTCACCGATTGCGTGACCGTCTGTCCGGTGGACTGCTTCCATGGCGACGACGAGATGCTCTACATCGATCCGGACGAGTGCATCGATTGCGGTGCGTGCATTCCCGCATGCCCGGTCGAGGCGATCTTCGCCAACGACGACGTGCCCGATGACCAGAAGAAGTGGATCGAGATCAACGCCGAGCGCGCCAAGGGACTACCCGTCGTGAACAGCAAGGAAGAGCCCCTTCCGACGGCCGAGGACAAGAAGAAGAAGCTCGGTCTGTAGACCCGCCTGGTGCTACGCGAATCGGCGGGCGGGGAGCGATCCCCGCCCGCCTTTCCTTGGAGAGCACGATCTGCCATCGGGCAGTCCGGTCGTTGGCCGCCAAGTCGCCAAGGTAACTTGCTTTCTAGTCGCGAGTTGGCAGGACGAGAGAAAATCGTTGACTGTCCAAGTGATTTGCATGAAATTCAGCATATGTCTCACCGAATCGATAACTTCATACGAGATCTAAAGATAACATGGACCTTGAATCCGGTCACTGGGTCGGGCGCTGTCTTCCTGTGGGGCCCCCGGCAGGTAGGAAAGACCACACTCCTGCACCAGCAGCTGGGCGACGCGCGGTTCTACGACCTCCTCGACACGGGTCTCGCTGCCGAGCTCAGCGTCCATCCCCATCTAATGCGCGAGCAGACACTTGCCGACCGCCCCGACGTCGTGGTCGTCGACGAGATCCAGAAAGTGCCCGAGCTTCTCGAGGAGGTCCACTGGCTGCTCGAGAACACCTCGACCCGTTTCGTGCTCTGCGGCTCGAGCGCCCGAAAGCTCCGCCGGAAGGCGCACAACCTCCTCGGTGGACGTGGAACAGAATTCCACCTGCTTCCGCTGACGACTAAAGAGATCCCGGATGTGGATCTTCTCCGGCTGCTCAACCACGGCGCCCTCCCCGCTCACTACCTTGTGGACGAGCCGACTCCCCTTCTGCGGGCGTATGTGAACGCCTACATCAAGGAAGAGATCATCGATGAGGCTGCCACGCGGAACGTGCCCGCCTTCTCCCGTTTCCTTCAAGTCATTGGTTTCACACACGGCCAGCAACTCAATTACGCGAATGTCGCACGGGAGACCGGCGTGTCCGCGTCGACCGTGCGGAGCTACTTTCAGATTCTCGAGGACACGCTGCTTGGATTCACGCTCGATCCCTGGAGGAGAGCGAAGAAGCGAAGGCTTGTCGAGACGGCCAAGTTCTACCTCTTCGACATCGGGGTGGCGAACCATCTGAATCCCGAGACCAGGACGATTGCGGAGGGGTCCGATCTCTTCGGGCGTGCGTTCGAGCACTTCCTCTTGAACGAGATCCGTGCCTATCTGGCCTACCGCGGGCGGGATCGATCGCTGGCCTTCTGGCGGACAAGCTCGGGGCATGAAGTGGATCTCATCGTGGGTGATTTCGACCTGGCCGTGGAGTTCAAGGCTGCCAAGCGCCTCCGGAATGACGACCTCCGAGGGATGCGTGTTCTCCTCGACGAGCATCGGGTGCGGCGAACGATCGTGGTCTCCAGAGAAACCCGTCCGCGGACGACAGAGGACCGGATCGAGATCCTGCCATGGCAGACGTTCTGCAAGATGCTCTGGAGCGGCGAGATGATTTAGAGCCCGAGCGTGGGCAAGCCGCTGCTCCGCTCCCTGCTCATCCCGCACAGCCGAACGAGGGTCGCGACTCCCATCAGGTAACCGAATCCGAACAGAATCCATGGGAACCGCGGCGCTATCCCGGATCCAGGAGGGACGGGTTGCATGATCCGGGCGGTCGATCCCGCCTCTGGAGATCCTGCCATCCCCGGGAGTAGGAATGCCGCCAAGATGATCGCGGCCGAAACCAACGCCGCGGCCCAGCTCTTCCATCCCATTCGCAGGTCGGCATAGGGGATCCTGTGCAGGAACAGCCCGCCGATCACCCACGCAAACGAGACGAGAACCGGCGCGAGGACGGGTCCGATCCAAACCCTTGGAATCAGGAATAGGATGTCCGGTTCGAGCCAGCTCGCCGGCCAGTCGAGGAAGATTTTCAGACCCGCGTAGTAGAGGATGTCCCAGACTCCGAAAGCAACGATGAAGGCGAGGAGGCGGTTCCATGGGCGTTCGGCGGCGATCCAAGCGACCGCGCCGAGCATGACGAGCGTCATCGCCTCGCGGACCACTTCGGCCCGCAAGATGGCCGGATCCATCACGACCAGGGGAAAACCGAATCCGCCCGGGTAATAGATCCGTCGCAGATAGACGACCACCACCGCCTCGAGAACTCCCATCGCGGCGGCGTAGAGGCAAACGGCGATCGGACTGCGCATCGGCGCGCCCCCCCCTCTCGAGTGAGTCGATCTCGCTCAAGTCTACACGATGACCGATGTTGACCCATACCCGCGGGCTGCTTAGGCTGTCCCTGCCGCAGCGCGCTGCGCGGAGGTGACATGGGCAGCAGGATCCTTCACATCGCCGATCTCCATCTCGGGTTTGCTCACGAGTATCTCGGCGATGCCGCCGAGGGACGCGCCCGCGAGGCCGACCTCGTCCTCGATCGGATCGCGGCCTGGCTCGTGGGATCCGATCCTCCGGATGTCGGCGCCGTCCTGATCGCCGGCGACCTGTTCGAGAACTACGATCCCGACGAAGCACTCGCCGAAAGGGCCGCGCGCGCCCTGCGGCGAATCGCGGATGCCGGGATCGCGGTCCTCACCGTGCCCGGGAACCACGACGAGTGGACCTACCCGAACGGCGTATTTCGCCGCTTCGCCTCTTCCTGGCCGGGGACCCTCGTCACGTCGGTCGAGCCGGAGCACGTTGCGACCCTCGATCTCGACGGCCTCCGCGTGGAGGTCGCCTCCTGCCTCTTCCATCAGGGAAGGAACCGCCCGTCGTCGGAATGGAAGAACCCGTTCGGGTCGCCCGGCGGCCCAAACATGAAACGCGTCGGGCTCTTCCACGGTACGGTCGACCGCATCCGCGGCAAGATCGCCGAGGGAGCGCGCGCCTTCGTTCTCGACCTCGATCATCTCGCGGGATGGGGACTCGACTACCTCGCGCTCGGCCACATCCACAAACGCGGCGAGTTCAGCGCGGGATCCTGCGTGGCTCACTACCCCGGGCCGATCGAGGGAAAGAACTTCGACGATCCGGGCTCGCCGTCATTGAGCATCGTTGATCTTCGAGGCGCCGTCGCGATGATCGAGAGCGTCGATTCCCGCCCTCTCGGGATTCGTTCCCGGGAAGTCGGGCGAACGGTGATCGACCTGACCCGAATCGCAGACCACGCGCACCTGGAGCGCGAGATCGCATCGCTCGCCCCGCAAACGGCCCCTCCCCCGATCGCCAGGGTCGTTCTCAGGGGACGAGCCGCGTTTCCGCTTCCGATCGACGAGATCCGCCGGGCGCAGGCCTCGCGATTCCTGCACCTCGAGATCGTCCCCGACGAACCGGGCATCGAGCTCGGGGACTGGGAATCGCTCGCCCCACAGCGATCGCTCGAGGGGATCTTCGTCCGTCGAATCATCGAGAAACGCGCGGCGGCTCCTCCGGACCAAGCGCGGCTGTGGACCTTGGCCGCCGAGGAAGGATTGCGCGCCCTCGGGAGAGGTGTCGAATGAAGCAAGTCCTTCGTTGGCGCCGGCTCGAGCTGGCTGGGTTCGGGGTCTGGAAGGGAACGACCCGCTTCCATTTTCCGGACGGCCTGGGGGTATTCTGCCTTCCGAACGAGCGCGGCAAGAGCACGATGGTCGCGGGCCTTCAGGCCGTGATCTTCGGATTGCCGGGCGAAACCGATCCCGGCGGATCGGGGATCGGTCGCTACCGGTCGTGGAGCCGGCCCGAGGTCTGCCGCGGCCGCCTGGACATCGAAATTGGCGGACGGATCATCCGCATCCGCCGCGAGATGGTCACGCACCGGACGATCGTCGACGAGATCGACTCCGATGATAGAAGCCGGAAACCCATCTTCGAGGGCGAGGCGAATCCGGGGGCGCGCGCCGCGGGACGCCAGTCCTACCGCGGTTTTCTGGAGGAGGTACTTGGGCCACTCGCCGACCAGAAGCTCTTCGCATCGACCTTCGTGATCGAACAGCCGGTCCTGCCGGCAACCGAGATCGGCGAATCGACGCGACAGCTCGTGGGGGGCGTTGGTCGCGTCGGCGGACAGTCGGCGCAGAAGAAACTCTTCGAAGTTGTCAAGTCGCTCACGAAGGCGACCGGCGACCGGGGCATCTTCTCGCCCGAGAGCCAGAGGGCGACGAACCAGCGAACCGACGGGAGGATCGAGGAGATCGAGGCGGCGCTGCGTTCCCTGGAGGCGAAGCTCGAGGGCGCGGCCGAGCAGTTCGATCGCAAGGAGACACTCGAGGACGGGCTCGTCGGGGCAATCGAGAGGGCGAAGAAGATCCGCGAGGGCGAGAAGCATGCGAAGGCGGACATCGAGCGGATCGAGGCGTATCGGAAGGACCGGATCGAAGCCGATTCGGCGCGCCAAGCCTACGACGACCTGAAGCGCGTGCTCGACGAGCACGAGAAGCAGATCGCCAGGGCGCATTCGGTGCGGCAGCGCGCCGCCGCCCTCTATGGGGACCTCGCGGGCGCTCCCGACGACCTCGAGGCGCGGATCGAGCGGGTGTTGCAGCTCGAAGAGACCAGGCGGACCCTGATCGAAGCGGCCTGCGGCCCGTACCTCTCCCCCGAGAAGATCCTCACCGAAGATGAGCAGCGGGCGCGCTTGCTGACGGAGCGCGACTCGATCTCCGAGGCGGTTTTGCGGCTCGATCGCTGGTCGCGAATCCCCGTGGCGGAAGGACAATCCCGCCCCGAGCCGATCGTGTGGCTCGCGAAAGTACGGGCGGCCGGCGACCGATTCCAATCCGTGGTCGGGAGATTCCTCGACGCCGACGGCCAGCATCGCGAGGCCCGCTCCCAACGAGAGCGGTTTGCCTCGATCGCCGTCCTGCCCGAGGAAGCGCAGGAGGAATTGACCCGCCTCGACGCGGCCCGCGAGGAGCGCGCCCGCGCGGAGAAGATGGCATCGACCTTCCGCAACGAGGTTGCATCGCGCCGCAAGGAGTTCGAGGGGCGCTACGAATCGCTCCACGGGTTCGATCTCCCCCGCTTCCTGTCGACCCTCGATGGGCGGGCGGCGCAGCACCGGCGCCTGCGCGAGCTGAGCGAAGATGCGAAAACGGCTCGCGCGATCCTCTCCTCCATGCCCGCCGGAAGGCGGTGGGGCCGCGGACTGTTGATCGGCATTCCCGCCGGCGCGATCGCCGCGGTGAGCATCCTTTTGCTGCTGCAGGAGCCGGTCTATGCAGCGGCCGCCTTCGCGCTGCTCGCGGGGAGCGCCCTGCTGGCATTCACCTCCCCGTCGGCTAGGGTGCGGGAGGCCCGGATGCGGATCCGCGCGAACGAACGGGAGACCGGGGACATTCGGGAGCGCCTGCGGGGCGAGTTTATCCCGAGCGGACCCTGGCTTCCCGACGATGAGTTTGCGTTCGAGCGCGCCCGGAGCCTCGTGGCAAATCGGGAGGCCGATGCCGCTGCGATCGAGCGCTCGGAGCGGGCGATCCTGAGCGCGGAGGGCGTCTCGACGGGACTGGAGATCCCCGCGATCCCGGGCCCGGAGATCGAGGAGACGGAGTTCGACATCGAGGAACACACCCCCGGCTCGATCGCGGCGCGAATCTCCGCCATCGATCGGATCGAGCAGAAGGCGAAGGAAATCGCTGAGGAGTGCGGCATGCCCGCGGCAGATGCCGTCCGCGAGTACCGGAAGCTCTCCGCGCGGCTCCATGCGCTCGACGGACAGCGCCGCGAGGCCCTCGCTGCGATGATCGGCGCCGAGAACGAGGCCGCGAGATCGACCGCCGCCCTCGGCGAAGGCGGGCCGGCCTATGATCCCCGCCTGGGCCTCTCGGGGACGGCCGCGGGCCCGGCGCGCCCGGAATTCCGCAACGCGGCGCCGGCCGGCGGGACCGACGATCCCATGGCCATGCCGATCGCATCGCTCCCCTACGAGTGGAAGCTCCTCGCGGAGGCCGTCGAGACGCTCGGTCTGAAGGCGCGCACCCTGCGCGACCTCCATGACGATCTCGCCTCGGCCCCGCGCAAACGGTGGACCGAATGGGAGGCCGAAGCGGCCGCTTACTGCGCGGCCCGAGACCAGTCGGCGAAGATCGAGGAATCGCTCGACGCAATCGCCTCGGCTGAGCGGGCGCTCGAAGAGGCGCGAGCTGGCGCCGGCGATGCCAGGCTGCAAGCCTCGGAGGGGAGCGCCCGGAAGCTCCGCGAGCGGCTGCGGCAAGAAAACACGCTCGAGGGCGAGGCTGCGAACGCCGAGCGCGCCGCACTCGACATCCTGCGGACGGCCCGCGGCGGTCCCTTCGAGGATCCCGCCGCCCTGCAGGCGGCTCATTCCCTCGCGGACGAAGGCAGGCGCGACGCGCAGTCCCGCATCGATCGCGCCGGAGAGGCGAGCGATCTCGTCCTGCGCTTCGGTGCGGAGCAGGCATCCGAGCAGGACCGAATCCGCCGCGAGACCGCGGAGAAGGCGGACGGGCTCGCGACCGCACTCCAGCAGGTCGAACGAGATCTTGCCCAGGCCCAGGCCGAGCTCAAGGCGTGGCAATCCGGTAGTTCCGTGAACCTCGCCCAACACGAGATCGAGATCGCCCAGCGCCGCGAGGAACTCGAGATCCTCCGCGAAAGAGCGGATGCGGCGACACAAGCGTGGCATCTCCTCGGAGAATCGATCCAGGAGTTCCGGTCGACGCATCAGGTCCGGCTCGCCGAACGCCTCGATCTCCTGTTCCGGAGGATCACGCACAGGGATGGACGGAAGATCGAGCTGGACCCGAGGCTCGAGATCGAGATTCTCGAGGATGGCCACGCCTCCAGGGAAGGGCAGCTCTCCCAGGGAGCAAGGGACCAACTTGCGTTCTGTCTGAGGCTGGCGGTCGCGGAGCTCGTCGCGGGCGAGATCGTCCTTCCTTTGATCCTCGACGATCCGTTCGTTCATAGCGACGCAGAACGGCTCGACAGGATAGGCGGGGCGATCATGGAGGCCTCGCGCGATAGGCAGATCCTTCTGCTCACGCAGGACGAGCGTTTGGCGAAGTGGGGAGAGCCGGTTCGGATGGAGGCGTTCTAGACGCTCTTCGCGACCAGATCAAGCTCCATGAAAATCGCTCCCTCAACGTGCGTCTCCCGGAATGGAGCGCACTCCGAAAAACGGAGCGAGCGATAGAGACTGATCGCCTCCGCCATGAACGGCATGGTGACAAGGAGCATCTTCCGGTAGCCGAGGCTGCGCGCCCCCTCCATCAACGAAGCGGCAAGCGCCCGTCCGATTCCCTTTCCCCGATAGGCGGGCCTCAGGTAAAGGCGTTTCAACTCGCAGACGCCTTCCTCGATCACTCGAATGCCGCCGCACGCGACGGTCTCGCCGCTCCACGTGGCGAGCAGCAGCAGTCCTTCCGGCGGCGCGTAGGCGCCCGGAAGATCGCCCAGCTCCTTCTCGAGCCTGCGCGGTTCCATCTGGTGGGTGCGGAGGTACGCGATGTAGGAGAGCATCAGGGTGCGGACCTGATCGAGGTGGTCCTGTGAAGAAGCCGGGAAGATCTTCAGCATGGACGATCTCCCCGGGCGTGGCGGCCGGCGCGCCGGTGTTCGTTCATGCAGTCCATTCTAGATCGGTTTCGGTGGATCCGAAAGGAACTGTCGCGTCCCCGCCCCCTACTTGATCCCGTGAATTCTCTTATACTCCGCCCAGTTATTCTTGAGGTCGAGAAACGACTCGAAGCTCTCCCGCAGCAGGAAGGGGTTCTCCCGCAATTCGTCGCCGATGGTTGAGGAGGGTCGGACACCATAATCGTGCCCCGGCCAGACCTCGGTCTCGGGAGGAAGCACGCAGAGCTTCCGGTGAAGCGAATCGTACTCAATGCGCGCCGATTCGTCGTTGTCGGTGCCACCGATTTTCCCCACGAAGAGGGTATCGCCGGTGATGAGCTTCCCCTCGACCAGGAAGCAGATGCTGTCGAGGGTATGCCCGGGCGTGTGGATGACCTGGATCTCGCGGCGGCCGAGGGGAAGGCGGTCGCCGCCCTGGAGCGGAACATCTCCTCCACCAAATGCGGCGAGCCGGGCTCGAGTGAGCCGGCGCACGGTGTCATTTCCCCCCGTGTGATCAGAGTGGCCGTGGGTGTTGAGGATCCAGAGCAGACGGAGGCCGCGAGCCCGCACTCGCTCCACGAGCATCTCGGGGCCATATCCGGGATCGACCAGCGCCGCCTCGAGCGACTCCTCATCCCCAAGGAGGTAGGAGAAGTTCCGGTCGCCGCCGCAGCGGATCTGCTCGAAGATCACGGTCCCGATTGTTCGCCTCCCGGTCGGACTCGCGCCACCAATCTCTGTCAACAGCAATCTAACCACAAGAGACTACACGTGTCTCGCCTTCATCTCGCAAGCACGAGTTTTCTCGTGACCACGCGGCCCGCGGCATCCAGTCGGATGAAGTATATCCCGCTCCCAACCACCCGTCCCGCGTCGTCTCGGCCGTCCCACGGGATTCGGAAGATTCCGGGAGTATGATCGCCTTCAAGAAGCGTGCGGACCCGTCGTCCTGCAGCGTTGTAGACGGTCATCCGCACGGCACTCGCTTCGCGCGGGATCCCGTATCCGATCACGGTCTCCCTGACGAATGGGTTCGGTGCGCCCGGATCGATGAAGAGGCGGTCCGGGATCATCTCCGCAACCGGCACGTCCGTGGCGGTGCAGTTGACGGGGCAGGCGCCGATCCGTCCGCAGACGAGGTTGTAATCGTCCGCGCATGGGGAGTCGGCATGGAGTGCGAAGTCGTGACCCGTCGCGTCGCAGAAGAGGGGATCGAGTCCGATGTTCCCGTCCAAGCCGGCTAAGGAGGCGATGCAATCGACCCAGTCCCCGCCGGTGTTTCCAAAGACATCCGTGCAGGAGAGGGCGATGGTGCCTGTCCCGCTGCACATGATGCCGGGACCCCCGCGGTTCAACGCGACGATCGAGTTCCGGATCGTGACGTTTCCATTCTCGCCCCGCATGATGCCCGGCCCCATGGATGTGGCCTGGTTGTCCGCGATCGTGCACCCCTGGATCGTGACCGCCGCGCCGGCGACAGCGATGCCTCCACCGACCGACGCGGTGTTCATGTAGACGGTGCAGCCCTCCAGGGTGGGCGAGGCGCCATCGTAGATCCAGAACCCGGCGCCGTAGTAGGGGGTCGTGCAGTCATGGATGCGGCAGTTGAGGATTGTCGGCGATGTGCCGCTGCCGGCGATGTAGATGCCCGGGCCGAGGTCGACGTTCCCGTTGATGATCGTCACTGCTTCAAGGATCGCCCTGCGGCTCTCCCCACTATGGAAGACGAACCCGCGGCGGCGCAGGGTGGCCGTTCCCTCGCAGTTGATGATGCAGTTCATGGGATCGCGGTTCTCCGAGCGGACGATGACCGGCTTGCCGTGGTAGTCGATGTCGCGATTGCCGACACCGGTGTAGGTGCCGTCACGCAGGAGCACGACGTCCCATGGGGCCGCGGCGTCGATGGCAGCCTGGATGGTCGGGTACTGCCCCGTTCCGTCTGCCTTTACGAGGATCGGGTAACCGCACCCGATGTCGTAGGCCCCGATCGCCCCACAGCCCGGATTGTTCTCCTCCGCGCAGGGGGATTCGGACATGTACTGGAACTCCCCGTTCTCAGGGTCGCAGAACATCGGATCCGCCGAGAAGTTGCCATTCTCGCCCGCCTGATCTGCGATGCAGCCCACCCAGTCCCCTCCGGCATTCTGGTAGATGTCCGAGCAGGTCAGGCTCGCCTGGCCGGTGCCCCAGCACTGAACCGCCTCCCCTGCGGCGCCAAATGCGATGATCGAGTTGTTCACGAGGACGTTCGAGCCGTCGATGGAGTAGATTCCGCCCGCGCTGCCCAGGAGCCTGTCGCCCCCCTCATCGCGACTCGGGAGCGTTCGCATCCCGGCCACGGGCGCCGGCAAGTCTCGCTTGGATGCGGCGGGCGCTGCGTTTCCATAGAAGGTGCAGCGCTCGAAGATTGGCGTGCAGTTCGTCTCGCAGTAGACCGCCCCGCCGGCCCCAGCGCTGTTTCCATAGATCGCGCAGCGAGTGAATGACGGGTTCGAGCCGTTATAAATATCGATCGCTCCTCCCGAGCCTGCGTAGTTCCCATCGAACCTGCAGTCTGTGACCACGGGAACGCAGTAGTTCCACATGTCGAGGGCCCCGCCGAATCCGGCGGCCGCGTTGTCCTTGAACACACAGTCATCTATTGTGGGGGTCGAGGCATTGTCGATGTACATCCCTCCACCGTCCGCGGCGGTCACGTTGTTCTCGATGATGCAGGAGCGGATCGTCGGATCCGAGGCGCCGACGCACAGGATCCCCGCTCCGTCGTCGTTCGTGTACCCGTCACGGATCGTTATTGATTCGATGACAGTCGACGGCCATTCTCCCGAGTGGAAGTAGAAGCCGCGATGCGGATCGGCCGCGCTTCCATTGCAGTCGATGATGCACGCCGCCGCGTTGCCGCTCGCCGCTCTGACCGTGACCGCATTCAGATGGAAGTCGATGTCCCGATTTCCGGGACCCGTGAACACGCCGTCGGTCAGGAGGATCGTGCTGCCGAAGTGCAGGTCATCGATCGCGCTTTGGATCGTCGGATAATCCCCGGTCCCGTCGGGCCGGACGGTGACCGTGATCGCCTGCGAAGGCCCGCAACCGATGTCATAGGCTCCGACCTGGCCGCAGGCCGGGTTGTTGTTCGCGGCACAAGGAGAGTCGCGGTGGAGTGTGAAATCGTAGTTCGACGCAAAGCAGAAGAGGGGATCTGCCGAGAAGTTGCCGCTCGTACTGCTCTGGCCGGAGATGCAGCCGATCCAATCCCCACCGGTATTGCCATAGACATCGGAGCAGCTCAAGGTCACTGACCCCGTCCCATCGCAGTAGACACTTCCCCCCGACTCCGAGCCGGAGATGATCGTGTGATCCATCGCGACCGTGTAGGTCGCCTCACAAGCTATGCCGCCACCGGAGGCCGCGGAATTCAAGGACAGAGTGCACTGTGAGAGTGACGGACTGGCCGAGCTGTAACAGTAGATACCTCCGCCCTTGTCATTCGCCGTGTTTCCCGCGATCACGCAGCCGGTCGGATGCGGGGCCGAACCCATTTGGATGCATAACCCGCCGCCGTCATCGTTCGCAGAGTTGCCGAGGAACTTCGTCTCCGTGATCGACGGCGATGATGTGGTGAGGAACATCCCGCCGCCGTCGAATGCGGCTTGGTTGATCCGGATGATGCAGGACTGGACGACGGGACTCGCCCCCGCGCAGTAGAACGCTCCGCCGCTTCCGTACGAGTAGTTCCCGTAGAACTCGCAGGTGCTGAAGGTCGGATAGGCGCCCGAGGTGCAGTAGACGGCGCCTCCGTTTCCGGTTGCATAGTTCAGGTCGAAGTAGCAGTTGCGGATCGTCGGGTGGGTGCTCCCGGTGAAGTAGAAGGCCCCACCGCTCGAAGCGTAACCGTGCGTGATCCGCACGCCGTCCAGGATCGACGATGGCCCTTCAGCGAGGCTGAACGAAAACCCCCGATGCATCGCGGTCGAAGTCCCCTCGCAGTCGATGATGCAGGCCTGAGGGTTGCCGCTCTGGGAGCGGATCGTGATCGCCTTGCCCCCGTAGGAGAGGTCCCGATTCCCGGTTCCCCTGAACGTGCCGTCGGTCAGTTCGACGATGTCGCCGTTGACCGCGGCATTGACGGCTGCCTGGATCGTCGGGTAGCTGC
Organism: uncultured bacterium; assembly: GCA_964575675.1. Classification (GTDB taxonomy): domain Bacteria; phylum Eisenbacteria; class RBG-16-71-46; order CAIMUX01; family VGJL01; genus CAZNRY01. Next base: position 2,205 of record CAZNRY010000021.1, on the reverse strand, counting down.
CCGTACCGTCGGGCTTGACCACGTAGGTCGCGGGATCGCGGGTGGTGAACGAGAAGCAACCCGAGTAGGCCCCCCACTGGTTGCATGCGTCCTTCGCCTGGACCTGCCAGTAGTAGGTCTGGTGGTTCGTCAGGCCCGAGTAGTCGTACTGCGAGGTGGCCGAACCGACGAGATAAGCCGACCCGGAGCCACAGGAAGTGCCGATCCGCACGCGATAGTCGACAGCCCCCGCCACATCCGACCAATCGAGGGTCCCCGAGGTGCGGACCGTCGTCGATCCGTTCGCCGGAGCCAACAGAGTGGGGGCGGCGAGCGCGTTGTTGATGACGGTGAAGGTCCTGCAGGCTGTGAAGGCCCCCCCGTTCCCGCAGGAGTCCTTCGTCTGGACGCGCCACGAGTAGGTGTGCCCCGGCTGCAGGGAGGTGTAGGCCGCGTTCGAGGCGGTCACCTCGTAGACGTAGAGCGGCTGCCCGCAGTAGTCCCCGAGCTGGACGCGGTAGCCCGTCGCTCCCGACACGTCCGTCCAGTCGAGCGTGCCAGAGGCCCCCTGACAGGTCGCGCCGTCCGCGGGGCTCGTGAGTGTTGGCGGCCCCAGCGGAGTCACGCCCGCGGTGAAGGCGAAGCAGGATGACCATGCGTCCTCATTCCCACAGGTGTCGGTCGCTCTCACGCGCCAGTAGTAGACGGTCATCGGCGCCAGGCCGGAATAGTACCAAGTTGAGCTTGTCACGCGGGTGATCGTACCCGCCCCGCATGATGTGCCCAGCTGGACGTCATAACCCGTCGCGCACGATTGCGTGCTCCAATCGAGCCATCCGGAAAGCGGCTGGCAGGTCGCGTTGTTCTGCGGGGCCGAGAGGGTCGGTGGAGGGCAGACCGGCTCGACGATGCTGAAGTTCCCATAGCTGCCGTCTGAGCTGAGGAGATGGCCCAACGCGTCGTACTGCTTGATCCGGATCCGGCACTCATTCGAGTAGCTGCACGTCGGCCACCAGTTGTACCACCCGACATCGGGATGGTTGCTGGCCAGATCGATCCATCCCCAACCGCCGTCGGGCGACACCTCGATGCTCACGTGGTGCCCCGGCGTACCCCGCTGGTCCCACCGGATCGTGTAGTAGCCTCCTGCCGGAACCGGAGATCCCGGCGTGCAAGCGAGCCATGTTCCGTTCCCATCGGGCGTGGTCAACTCGAGGGTGGATGCGCCCTCACCACCCTCATGCGCCCCGGCATAGTAGACCCTGAATCCAGGGCTGAGGGAGGAGATCGGCTCGCGAATGATGCCGTACCAGATTTGGCTATTGAATTCGGGAGTGTGAACGAGCCACTCATCCGGCTCCGGAGCCGTGTCGTATCCGACGGCGGTGTAGGGGAAATACGCGTCGAAGCCCATATAGTATTGCGTCCAGACGAAGGGGTGACTGCCGTCGATCTCCGCCCTACCCTCGGCGGCCCTCCAATTGAATATATCGCCTACTGCGTTGATGCCGTCGGAGAATGTGTAGCCCCTCTCGAGCGCAACCCGCACCATCGCATCGTAGAACAGCTCGGGATGCGCGGGGCCGTCGATCCAGTCTTCCCACAGACGGTCGAGGTCGGGGGTGTGGCAGAACGTCTGCATCCAATGCGGATTGTAATAGCTCATGTAGTAGGTCGTCAGCTTGCCGTAGTTGAGACGCTCGTCGTAGTAGTTCATGGTCATGGAGAGGCATGATTCGGTGTTGTCGATCGCCGGCGGCTGCTGCTTGAAGCAAGTGGAGTACCCCATGATGTAGACGGGGGTCGGCTGATAGAAACCCCCGCTGAGCCAGCGATCGGCGCACGAGCGGTGGTACGTTCGAACGCTGTCCATAACCGCTTCGGGAGTCTTCCCTTGGGCGACCAGTTCCGTGTGGAAATCCTGTAGGGCCGTGGCTTGGTTGGCCCGCCACTGCTGAATGCGTGGCTCCTTCTCGCACCAGGCCCACGGCAGCTCCCCCTGCACCAGGATCGTGCGGAAACCATCCGTGAACTCGTAGAACCTCCCGACGGTGCTGAACATGAGAAGAGACTGAAGGGACGGCGCCGGCGTGCCCAGCACACGCGCGGCGATTCCTGCGGCGAGCCAGCCTGAGGCATAGAAGCTCGAGACGCCGAGACGGCTCCCGAGGATGGGCGGCTGATCGTCGGTTGCCGAGATGATCACCGTCGCATATCGAATCGCCA